>REAG01000215.1 GCA_004294265.1 Cytophagales bacterium
TACAACTGACAATAAATTTGAATTTAAACGTATTCCCGTGGAAGCCGACATGGAATATTTATTTATTGAAGGACTTTATTTTACATGGAAAGCCACAGGCGATTCAGCATGGATGGCTGGTTTAATCGAAAATGCACTTAAAGCTGTAAAATATAATTTCACGGATCCTTATCGTTGGTCGCAAAAATATGGTTTAATCAAACGAGGTTATACCATAGATACTTGGGATTTTCAAAGCGATTTTTATACCATTGAAGATACCGATAATGATTCTATGGTTATTGACAAAGACAAAACCAAATTTGGAATCATGTATGGTGATAATACAGGTATGGTTGCATCTTTGCGGTTTTTAGCAGAAATGCTAGACGAACTTAATAGAACAAATGAAGCCAAAGAAATGCGAACAAAAGCCAATGATTTGCAACAAAAAATAGACAATTTGGCTTGGAATGGAAATTTTTATACCCATCATGTTCCAGAAGACAGTTCGTTTAAACCTGATTTTGGGGTAAACACAAATGAGCAAGTTTCTTTGTCAAATACTTATTCTATCAATCGAGGAATAACACATGATCAAGCTGTCAAAATCATTAAAACCTATCAAGGTATTCAAACAAAAAAGCCAAAAACGTCACCTGCCGAATGGTTTGCCATTTTTCCGCCTTTTGAAAAAGGTTTTGATGCCGATATTTGGAGTTATATGAATGGTGGAGTGGTGTCGTTGGCAGCTGGCGAATTGGCTCATGGTGCATTTGAACATGGATTTGAGGCTTATGGTATTGATATTTTGCAACGAATTTTAAAGCAAGCCAAAGAAAATAATAATTATATTTATGGTTGCTACAAAGGTAAAATGCCAGAGAAACCAACAAACCAAAAAATCACAAATTTAGATTTAAAAAATCTTGTAAACGCTGATTTTAAAGGAAATACAATAGCAGGCGTTGTAGGTTGGACAGGCGAAGGCGAAAATGATTTACACGAAATACCAACAGGAATGCAAACGTATTTTGATGTAAATTTCAATATTATCAACCCAGAATTAAATGGAAGAAAATCTTGTTTGGGAATTTCAAACACAAATGGGTATTTAAAAAATGTGGTTATTCCTGTAAATTCTAAAGCAGAATCTATCTATTTTATACAAATAAAAGCTGGAGATGGTTTAGCAGGAAAAATAATTTTTAAATACACAGATAACACAGAAAGTACAGAAAAAATGGATGATTCACGCATCACTGGATGGTGGATGCCAAGCGATAAGCCAAATTTTAAAATTGCTTGGAAAGGCAAAAACTATAAAGCTCCTTCGGTTGGCGTAGGTGTATGTGGAATTAATAATCCGCAACCCAATAAGATAATTAAAGAAATTATTTTGAAATCTATGGACGATAATTTTGTAAAATGGTTTGTGATGGCTATTTCGATTTCTGATGCTCCAGTTTATCTAAAACCTAACCCGCTTTCGACAGGAATTCCCGACAAATGGGGTGCAGCCGCTTGTATGTATGCTTTGGCAGAAGGATTGGTTGGTATAAAAGACACAGGAATAGGATTTGATAAACTTACTTTGTCGCCACGCTGGTCTGCAACAACGGAAAAACAAGTATCTTGTACGCTAAAATATGAAGCCTCTGGCGGATATTGTGCTTATAATTATCAAAAAAATGGAAATTCTTTAAATTTTCAAATCAGCAGCTCGGCAGATAGCATACTTTTTAGAGCTTTGATTCCAGCTGAAAGTACTATTTCAAATGTTAAAGTAAACAATCTGGAAGTAAAATACACAAAAGAAAAAATTGAAAATTCTATGTATGTTATTATAGAAATTTTAGAAAATAATTTTAAAAATATTGAAATTAAATTGATTTAGTACAGTTTAAATTCACTTTAAATTTAAGTATTTAAAGTGAATTTAAACTATTTTTTATATAATATAAAAGAATAATAAAATTTTTTATTAAAATAGTACTATATTTGCATCTATTTTAATTATTATTCGTACAAAAATTTATAATATTTTAACAAATTAATTACATGTTAATAAGTAAAATATTAATTTTTCTTATTACATTTTTGAAATGTTAAATATTGCATATATAAAATATACTAAATGTTCAATAAATTAAAAAAAAACTTTCAAACTATAAAAGGCAAAACTGCTTTAATGGTATTATGCTTTTGTTTGGTGTTAATGATTTTTAGTGCTTATGTTTCAATAGAAACACAAAAAATAAAAAGAGATTTTAAAGAATATAAAACACATTGGCATCCGCTTCAATTAAATTTTTTCAATACCATAAATGACTTGCAAGGCTATCAATTATCTATTTTAGAAGCAGTAGCAACACATAATGCCGATTTGAATAATTTAAAAATCACAAAACTTGAAGATATAGATATGAGTTTAACCAAACATTTTGATTCGTTAAATATAGACTTCGACTACAAAACTCCAATAAATGATTATACTAACCTATTGCTTGATTTAAGTGTACTTCAAAAAAATATTTTTGAACGCATAATTTATTTAAAATCAATTGGTAAAGAAAAAGAAATAAATTCAGATTCTTTAATTAATATCGTCTATTTTAAAAGTTGGAAAGTGAAAGTGAACTCTTATTGGAGTAAATTCTTTAATGTGCTAATATTTCAAATAGCTAACAATATAGATTCAAAAGCTGATAATATAAATTTAGAATTATTTCGATTTGCAATTATAGTATTTGTTTTATCTATCATAATTTTATTTTTATGTATATTTTTATGGAAAAAATTTATAAAATCCTTACAATTTTCAATAAAACAACCTATTGATGCTTTGCATCAATTATCTTCTGGTGACTTAAAAAAGATGGATATTAATACAAAAGATGAGTTAGCAGAGGTTGTTATTGCCTCCAATAACTTATCTAATAACTTAATGAAAGCAAGTGATTTTTCAATAGAAATTGGTAAAGGAAATTTTGATTTTCATTTTGAACCTATTAGTGAAAAAGACACACTTGGTAAAGCCTTAGTTCACATGAAAAATGAGCTAAAAATGTATGCCGAAAAAGAAAAACAAGCAAATTGGATAAATGTAGGATTAGCAAATTTTTCAATTTTATTAAGAAAAACAGATATTTTGATCGAGGATATGAGCTATATAATTATTTCGGAGCTTATTAAATATTTAAATGCAAACCAAGGTGGCGTATTTATATATGATTCATCGTTAAACTTACTTAAATTGAAAGCTTTTTATGCTTATGAACGAAAAAAATATATGGAAGCCGAAATTTGCGTTGGAGAAGGTTTAGTGGGTCAGTGTTTTATCGAGTCTGAACCTATTTACCTAACCGATATTCCAAAAAATTATATTTCAATAACATCAGGTTTGGGGCAATCAACTCCAACATCTTTGCTTTTAGTTCCTATAATGGATAACAACAAAGTAATTGGTGTAATAGAACTTGCCTCTTTTCAGCTAATTTACGATTTTCAAATTGATTTTGTTAAAAAAGTGGCAGAAAATTTTGCATCAGTAATTTTAAATATTTCCAAAAACGAACAAACCAAAAACTTACTAAAAGAGTCAAATTCCATTAGAGAAACTTTAAAACAACAAGAAGAAGAAATGCGACAAAATATGGAAGAACTTTTAGCTACACAAGAAGAGATGCACCGCAAAGAGCAAAGTTATATTGATGAAATTAGTAGATTAAAAAAAAATAAAATTGAAATTTAAAACTTTTGTAATTATTCTATTATTTTGCAAAATAAACTCGTTTTATGATAATAAAATTTGCCGAAAATAATAACGAGCTTCAACAAATTCTTGTACTTCAAGAAAAAAATCATGTTACAAATGTGCCTTTAGAAAAAAGAAAATCCAATGGCTTTCTTACCGTTAAACATGATTTTGATTTGTTACAAAAAATGAATGATTCTTCGGCTCAAATCATTGCATTAGAAAATAATACTGTTATTGGTTTTGCTTTAGTTATGTTCAAAAGTTTTGGTGAAATGATTCCTGTTTTGAAACCCATGTTTGCAATTTTTGAAACTTTTGAATATCAAAATAAAAAATTAATAGATTATGATTTTTATGTTATGGGGCAAATTTGTATAGACGAAAACTTTAGAGGAAAAGGGATTTTTGAAAAACTATATTTAAAACACAAAGAGTGTTTTTCAACTCGTTTCGATTTATGTTTGACAGAAGTTTCAACCTCAAATTTGCGTTCAATGAAAGCACATAAAAAAGTTGGTTTTAAAACAATTCATACTTACACTGACTCTGCAGATACTTGGAATATATTACTTTGGGATTGGAAATAATTATAACTTAAAAAAAAATGAAAATGAAAAATCTTTCTAATTTAATTTTGATTGGAACAATTAGTTTTTGTACTATTACTTGTAATCAAAAAAATAAAAAAGAAAAAATATTAAATATAAAATCGCCCAATGAATCAATTTCTATAAATTTCCAACTCCAAAATGGGATACCATTTTATCAAGTAGATTTTAAAAACAAATCTATCATAGATACTTCAAGGCTTGGTTTTGAGTTTGCAAATATTCCATCTCTAAAAGATAACTTTGAAATAGATAGTAGTTATATACGTTCGTTTTCAGAAACATGGAAACCCAAAACAGGTCAGTTTTCAACCATTAAAAATGAATATAATGAATTGATAATCAGACTTAAAGAGAAATCTACAGCAGCTAGAACTTTAATATTATATTTTAGAGTATTTGACGAAGGTTTGGCAATTAGATACGAAATTCCTGCACAAAAAGGAGTAGATTCTATTTTAGTTTCTGATGAGTTGACACAATTTAATCTTTTGGGAAATCATAAGGCTTGGTGGAACGAAGCCCATTATGATAGTTACGAAATCATGTATAACACCACTCCTTTGAGCGATGTAAAAAGTTTAATTCAAAATTTCAATACCAAATCGGAAGCTGCAAATGAACTGTATATGAAAAATATTGCTCATACTTTAGCATTCAATACGCCACTCACAATGGTAACTTCCGATAGTGTTTATATATCTTTTCACGAAGCAAATCTTACTAAATATCCAGAAATGACATTAGCATTAGAAGATGCAAAACCATTTAGACTAAAAAGCGATCTTGTTCCTTGGCCAGATGGCATAAAAGTAAGAGCAAAAACAAATTTAATTTCGCCTTGGCGAACCGTACACATTACAAAAAATCCAGCCGATTTTATGACATCTTATTTAGAAGAAAATCTTAACGAACCATCTAAAATTGATGACGAAAGTTTTATTACACCAATAAAATATATGGGAGTTTGGTGGGGTTATCATATTGGGAAATTTACTTGGGATCCTCGTGGAGCAAGAGGAATTGCTGATGGTTTGGATGATTGGATGATAAAAAAACCGCATGGAGCAAGCACAGAAAACACTAAAAAGTACATAGATTTTGCCTCAAAAAATAAAATTCCTTTTCTTTTAATTGAAGGCTGGAACCCAACTAATTATGCCATAGATTCTGTTGATAATTTCCAGAAATCTCATAAGGATTTTGATTTAAAAAAGGTGGTTGATTATGGAAAATCAAAAAATGTAGAAATTGTAATTCACAACGAAAGCATGGGGCAAGCAAAAAACCTAGAATTGCAAATGGATTCAGCTTTTTCGAGATATAATAAATTAGGAATAAGAGCTATGAAAGTAGGATGGGCTTGGCATTTGGAAACTAAAAATTTCAATCGAAACTGGAAAGGCAGAAACGATACAAGCAAGTATATAGGTGGGAAATATTTCCAACACAGCCAATGGGCAGTTGAACATTACAGAAGAGTATTGGAATGTGCAGCCAAAAACAAGCAAATGGTTGCCTTACATGAATACATAAAAGAAACTGGAATTCGCAGAACATACCCCAATTTGATGGCTCTAGAAGGTGTAAGAGGAAACGAATATAATCCGTGGAACAAAGGGAAAGGGAATTTGCCAGAGCATGTAACCATTATTCCATTTACCCGTCAGTTGGCTGGTCCAATCGATTATACGCCAGGTATTTTTGATGTACTTTTTGATAAATACAAAGGTCCACAAAGAGTAAATAATACGTTAGCAAATCAGTTGGCTTTGTATGTTGTATTTTGGAGTCCGATGCAAATGGCTGCCGATTTACCTGAAAACTACGAAAATCATCCCGCTTTTGAATTTATCAAAAATGTGCCAACAACTTGGGATACAACTCTTGTATTAAACGCATCAATTGGAGATTATACCACTGTAGTACGTAAAAACGGAAAAAATTGGTATCTAGGAAGTGTTACTGACGAAAATAAACGCTCATTAAACATCAAGCTTGATTTCCTAAATGCTAATAAATCATATCAAATGATTATTTATCGAGATGCAGACGATGCAGATTGGAAAACTAATCCAGTAGCATATACAATCGAAAAGAAAATGGTTAAAAAAGGTGATAACTATATTCTAAATCTAGCCGCTGGCGGAGGACAAGCTATTGAAATTATAGAGAAATAATTTTACTTGTTTGTAAGATTTTTATTGCTAAAATAAATTGAACCTAAAAAGTAATAATAGATTTGACTTTTAAATACCATTGATTAGATTTGCAATAAATTATAATTAATCTGTTATAAAACTGTAAATTTTCAATATTAATTTTTTATTTTACCTAGATGAAATACACCAAAAAAGCTGAATACAAATACGTTTCCTATCTTTGGGACGATGCAAAAGCCAAAGAATTAGCTGGAAACGAAGTAGATTTATTTATTTATCGTTCTAATATGTTGGGAGCTGATTTAAGGCTAACTAACTATGCAGGAGGTAATACTTCTTGCAAAATCGAAGATAAAGACCCACTTACTGGCAAAATGGCACAAGTGATGTGGGTAAAAGGTTCTGGTGGCGATATTGGAACATTGAAAAAAGCAGGTTGTGCTTCTTTGTATGTAGAAAAATTACATTCTCTAAAATCAGTTTATAAAGGCATCAAGTTTGAAGACGAAATGGTTGAGCTTTTTAACTACTGCTTATTCAATCTAAAATCTGCAACACCTTCTATCGATACACCTTTACATGGTTTATTGCCTTTTAAACATATAGACCATTTACATCCTGATGCTTTGATTGCGATTGCAGCTGCCAAAGATGGAGAAAAATTAATGAAAGAAATTTGGGGAGATACCATGATTTGGATTCCTTGGCAAAAACCAGGTTTTGACTTAGGATTGCAATTAGAAGAAGCTCAAAAGAAAAATCCTACTGCCAAAGGTCTAATTTTAGGTGGTCATGGTTTATTTACTTGGGGTGATACTTCGTATGAAAGTTATATCAATACCTTAAATACTATTGAAGAGGCATCTGAATTTCTAGCCAAACATTATGGCAAAAAAGCACCTATATTTAATGGTCAAAAATTAAAATCGCTTGAACCAAAAGCCAGAAAAGAACAAGCATCATTATTGATTCCAACTTTACGTGGCTTAGCTTCTTCTGTAAACAGAATGGTGGGTGGCTTTACAGACGATGAAAGAGTGTTAGAATTTATCAATTCAAACGATTGCGTACGTTTGGCAAAAGTTGGTACTTCTTGCCCTGACCATTTTTTAAGAACAAAAATTCAGCCTTTGGTTTTGAATATTGCTCCAGATGCAGACGTAGATAGTGCTGAAGTGAAAGCAATCATTGAAAAACAATTTGCAGATTACCGTGAAATGTATACAGGATATTACAATCGTTGCAAACATGATAATAGCCCAGCACTTCGTGATCCAAATCCTGTCGTAATATTATTTCCAGGTGTTGGGATGTTTAATTTTGCAAAAGACCGCCAAACTGCCAGAGTTTCGGGTGAGTTTTATATCAATGCTATTAATGTAATGAAAGGTGCTGAAGCAGTTTCTACCTATCAAGGATTGCCAGAACAAGAAGCTTTTGATATTGAATATTGGTTGCTAGAAGAAGCAAAACTGCAACGTATGCCAAAAGAAAAACCACTTTCTCGTAAAGTAGCTTTAGTGACAGGTTCTGGTGGTGGAATAGGAAAAGCCATAGCCAAAAAAATGGCAGAAGAAGGAGCATGTGTGATGCTCACAGATTTGAATCCAGAGTGGTTGAAAGAAGCCAAAGACGAGTTTGTGAAACTGTTTGGTAAGGATGTAGTTTCGGATACTTTATTAGATGTCAGCAAAGTAGATATGATTGAAGAAGCCTATAAGAAAGCTAGTTTGGTTTTCGGTGGTGTTGATATTATTGTGAATTGTGCAGGTCTTGCCATTTCAAAACCATTGGAACAAACTACTATTTCTGACTGGGATTTATTGGAAAATGTATTGGTAAAAGGACAATTTATGATGTCTCAAAGTGGTGTATCTGTGATGCGAAAGCAGAAATTAGGAGGAGATATCGTCAATATCGCTTCTAAAAACGGCTTGTTTGCAGGTCCAAACAACATTGCCTACGGTACAGCTAAAGGAGCTCAAATACACATGAGCAGATTGTTGGCGGCTGAATTGGGTAAAGATAAGATAAGAGTAAATGTGGTAAATCCAGATGCGGTAATTGGTGGTTCCAAAATTTGGGAAGGCACTTGGGCAGAAGGCAGAGCCAAAGCCTACGGCATTACAGTAGCTGAATTGCCTGCTTTTTATGCTTCTCGCTCGTTAATGAACGAAATCGTGTATGCCGAAGACATCGCCAACGGAGTATTTGCTTTTGTAGGTGGACATCTTTCTAAATCTACAGGAAATATAATGAATGTAGATGGTGGAGTAGCAGCAAGTTTTACGAGGTAGATTTTATAGATTAAAGTTACAAAAAAGCCATCAATTTTGATGGCTTTTTTTGATTATATGGAGTAAATGTGGATAAGTTGTTAATAAATAGTAGAAAATTGTGAAAATTTTATATTTTGATAGAAACAGTCAATTTTAAGCCAAGTGAAACCATTTCAAAAGCATTAATTGCCTTTGACTTAAATAATCATGCTGGTTTATTATTTACAAATGAACTAAAAAATAAAGACTCACAAATATTACCTATTGAATGGTTTGAACTTGAAAAAGCTGATAATTTAGGAGCGATTGCTGTATATTTTAGAAAAACCGAAAATGAAACATCTACGCCACATATTTATGTATTTGATTTAACTATAAATACTAAGAGTGATGCGTTGCTTGGGGAAATTCATACTAAAATTTGGAGTGCAGGAACTGTTCAATTAGTGTATGTTATTAAAAGTACTTCAATAGATATTTTTGATACCACCAAACCTGCAAATAGAGATAAAAATAATCAACTCTCTCCTTGTTACCTTGAGGAAAATCTTGGTTTCCTTTCGGAAATAGACCAAAAATTCAAAAAATACAAATCTGATTTATTTGATACTGGCGTTTATTGGGAGAAAAACAATAAAATTAGTGATAGCTCAGCACTTTCAATTTTAATTGATTTTTTAAATGTTGCTTATGAGAAACTAAAGAATAATTTATCTTCTAAAGTTGCTCAAAAATTAATCGTTCAGTCTATTCTAATAAAATATTTGGAAGAGCGAGAAGATTTGAATGGTAATAAAGTATGCCCAACAGATTTTTTTAAGGAATTTAATAACTCTAATAATCTTTGCGATGTACTAAAAAGTGGACAATATTAAAATCTTTGCCAAAAATTAAACAATGAAAATAGTTTTAATGGAAATGTTTTTGGTTGGTCAGATGCAGAAGAAATTAAAGAACTTCAAAATGCAAATTTGTCTATTTTAGCGGATTTATTAGATGGGGATATAAACTTAAAAAATAAGCAAAAATATATTTGGCGACAATTTTCGTTTACTTATTTACCTATTGAGCTTTTTAGTAGGCTATATGAGCAATTTTTGGGTTTTGACAGCAAAAATGCAGAATTTACACCGCCTCATTTAGCAAAATTTTTAGTGGACGAATGTATGCCAATCAATACAGCTGAAAACATACCAAATCCACTTAACTATAAAATTTTAGATCCTTCTTGCGGTTCTGGTGTTTTTTTAGTGATTGCTTTTAAACGATTAATACAGTGGTACAGAATCAAAAATAACTATACACAAGAAATTGAAATAGAGGTTTTAAAAAATATTCTAAGAAATAATATTTATGGTGTAGAGCTTAAAAGTGATGCTGCAAATTTGGCAATTTTTAGCTTATCACTTGCCTTATGCGATTTTTGTAATCCATCTAAACTTTGGACAGAATTACATTTTGACAACATTAGAGGAAGAAATATTTATGAAGCAGATTTTTTTGATTGGATAAAAACCAATACAAATGAATTTGATTTAGTGATTGGAAATCCTCCGTTTAATGAAGA
The DNA here is from genome assembly GCA_004294265.1 of Cytophagales bacterium. Lineage (GTDB taxonomy): Bacteria > Bacteroidota > Bacteroidia > Cytophagales > UBA9547 > REAG01. Next base: position 10,356 of record REAG01000215.1, read on the forward strand.
GAAAAAAAGTGAAGCAGAAAAGCAAGCTAAAAAATCTATCAAAGGAGAACCGAAAATTGCTTTAAGGTTTTTGAGAGATTCTATGAAAGTTTTGAAAGATGGAGGATTGCAATGTTTGATTGTAAAATCATCTGAAATTTTACACAATAGTACTAGTAAGGATTTTAGAATTAATTTTTTCAAAACATATCAAGTTGCTCAAATTATAGACTTTACCTGTTTAACAGAAATCTTATGGTCGGTTGCTAGAGTACCTACTGTTGCAATTTTTACCATTAAATCTATCCCAAATAACAATATTAATATTCTGCATGCAGTTATTAAACAATCACAAGCTATTAATAGTAAGTTGTTTTTTGAATTAGACGAATACGATTTGCAATATGTAACCCAACAAGAAGCCTTAGAAAACCACTATATTTGGAAAATTAATTTATTGGGTGGAGGGAGAATAAAGCAGTTGGTTTCTAAATTTTCAAAGTTTGAAACACTGGAAGAGTATTTAACAAAAAATAAAAACTCATTTAATTTATCATGGGGAGAAGGTGCAGACAAAGGAGAGCCCACGTTTATTTCTGAAGCATTATCAGAGTATGAAATAAATTACAGTAAATGTAATGATATTGATAAAATAAACACTCCCATTAAACATAAGTCAATTTTTGAAATTCCAAACTTGATTATAAGACAAATAATATCGAAAAAAGATATTATTCCCATGGATATATCTGAAAAATATTTAACATTTAGAAAACATACAATGGCAATTTCATCAAATAATGATGGAAAGTTATTATTAGAAAAAATCAAAAATATTTTCAAAATAAATAAAAGTATATATAAATTTCTAATCAATACACAGAGTCCAGAAATTTTAATCAGACGCAACTCTGCTTTTTTAAAGGATGATTTTTTTAAACTGCCTTTAATAGAATCTACAAAATTAAGTGTTTATGAAGAAGGAATATTAACCTGACGTGTATTTATCTATAATTATTTTTTTATAACTTATTGATAATCAGTACTTTACGCTAAGTAAATTTATAGATATATTGACGTCAAGT
>REAG01000216.1 GCA_004294265.1 Cytophagales bacterium
ATCCTACTTTCAAAAAATATCTTACTAAACTTATAGCTTACGAATATTTGGCAAGCTATCCGCAATTATTTGAAATCAAAAACAAAGCTTTAAAGGAAGAACTAAAGTTTGCTGAGGCGACTCCCTCCCCCTCGGGGAGGGCTGGGGTGGGGCTTATCGATAATTGGGTAGAAAAAGGCTGGATAGAACTTAAACTTTCCTCACAAGCCGATTTATATGCCTACATATATATACACCTTACCACTTTGCTAGCACCACAAGGCGAGTTTGCGATTATTACAAGCAATTCGTGGCTCGATGTGGCGTACGGAGCTGTGCTAAAACAGTTTTTTTTAGATCATTTTGCCATCAAAACCATTATTGGCTCATGGGCAGAACCTTGGTTTGACGATGCTGCCGTAAATTGCGTAATAACAGTTTTGGAACGCCAACCCGATGCTGAAAAGCGTAATAATACTAAAACCAGTTTTGTAAAACTCAATAAGCCATTCAAAGAATTGGTGCCGTTTGGGCATGAAAAATTTGAAAGTTATGAAAGATGGAAAGCATTAGATTATTTAGAAAGAATAATTTCAACGGCTCAATATTTTGATGATACTCGTAAGGAAATCAATATAATTAATGATGATATTCGCTCGTTTGAAAATCCACAAATGCGAATTAGGATGGTAAACCAATCGTATTTGGCAGCCGAAGTAGCTGAAAAAGAAGAAACCAGCAAATGGGGCAAATTTTTGAGAGCTCCTGATGTGTATTTTGAAATTTTAGATACATGCAAAAACAAACTAAAGCCGCTTAAAGATTTTGCAAGTATTAAACGTGGATATACCACTGGCTTAAACGAGTTTTTTTACCTCAAATTAATTGAGCCTTTAGATTTGGAAAAGCGAACCGCCAAAGTGCAAAACGGAGCGGGATATATATGTGAAATTGAACATGAGTATTTGAAAAAAGTAATATTAAGTTCAAAAGAATTTAGTACAACAGTTTTAGAAAATGCTCAATTTGAAAATTATATGTTTGTTTGCAACCAAAGTAAAGATGAATTAATAAAAGCAAATCATTTTGGAGCATATAATTATATAGAGTATTCTGAAACACAAAGAACAAAAAATGGTATTGTTTATAATAAAGTACCATCCGTTTCAAGTAGAAAATATTGGTATGGAATTGAAATAAAAAATAAAAGAAAAATATTAATACCAAGATTTATTGATAAAAGATATATTTTTAGTGTCGCCCCGGAGGAATTATTGGTAGGAGATACTTTTTTTATTTTAGAAAATGATGACAAAATAAATAATGAAATATTTTTTAATTCCACCATTTTTCATCTCTTCATTGAATCTGAAGCAAGAACTAATTTAGGAGATGGGCTTTTAACATTTTATGGACCAGATATTCGTTCTATTCCATTTATAAGTAATGATTTAAAATTAAAACATAAAAATATTACTAGAAAAGTTGGTGATATTTTTTCGGAAATTAAAAATAAAAATAAAAAGGAATTAGACTTAGAAGTTTTAAATGTATTAGGTTTAGATGCAAAATTATTACCTCTAATTTATGAAAGTATATCAGATTTAATAAAAGAAAGGATGTCATTGCCTGAAATGCGAAAATCCAACAAAAAACAAAAAGTAGTAATTGCTTACAACGACATCAAAAAATCGGTTATTAAAGATATTATTCCAAACGGTTTTAGGCACTTTCCAGATGCTTTTATAGATTTAAAATCCATCAAAACAATTCAAATTCCTACTTCGGGCAAGCCACTTTCTGTTCAAAGCTACTTGATGGGAACCTATATTTTAGAAGACTCAAACAAACAATCCATTGCAGATGTGTATGGCGAAGCAATGAAAGACTATGTTATTTTATTTTCAAGATTAAACTTTGGCAAGTTTCAAATTATAGTTCCAGAAGATACAGAAAAAGTAATTGAAGTAATAAATTTATTTAAAAAATACACTTTAGAAATCACCGAACAAGTAAGATTAAATGCCTATCAGAAACTACACGATTGGAATTTGGCAGAAAAAATGGCAAACGAAATTGTGGGCGAATGTGAAAAAAATAAAATTTAAAAAATCATTTAAAATTACTTTTATAATATTATATAAAGTCCAATAAATAATTACAATTCCGTTTTAACTTTTCCCCATTGGGGAAATAAGAAAGGGGTTTTCTAAAAATTTAATTTTAAATATTTAGTGGACTCAATATAAAACAAATGAAATTAAAAAAAATATGCAAGCCATAAAATAAACCTTAATATAACTTTATTCAAAACATAAAAAATAATAACTGAAAAAAAATCAACTTTTTCATTATAAAAATATTCTTAAACCAAACACAATATTATGATAAATCATATTGTGTTTATTATAACCATACGTATCTTTTTGCTGTAAAATCGGGGCATTTTTAACAAAAGAATATGTAAATCTGTATTCACCAAATAATCCCCAACCTTCACGAATTTTAAATTCTAAACCAGCTCCAAAGTGAAATCCATAGACAGGAACAAAGAAAATATCCGTTTTAGTATTTCTGTATGTTACTGAATCTGAATAAATTACTGAAGTTTGATCACCCCGCTTAAGAGGAAAAGGACCTTCTTTAAATTCGGATTGGCTTACAGTTACAAAAGAGTAATTGACCCCACCCATGACATAAGGAGAAAGAAAAGACTCTATGTTATTGAAATTATATTTCACATTAGCACCAATAGTAGCAATATTCAAATTATAGTTTTTCTTACGAGTATTAGAAATTTCAAAACTTCCTCCCAAACAAATATGATCGGTAATTTGCCTGTAAACGCTTACTCCAAGTACTTGACCTGGTGCAAAACCAGCGTAAAATCTATCAGGAAGTGCTGTGCTAGAATTAATTAATAAATCTTGCGGGAAAATACGAGTGCCAACATAAAGCTGTACATAATCTATTAATTGTGCTTGAGCAAAATTAATTATCAAAAAAAGAAAAAGAAATAATTTGTTTTTTTTAAACATAACTTTGAAAATTATTGTATTCTTGTGGGTAATAGTTGAACAGTGCATTGACCCACATTTGACTGAATTCTCCCTGTCCATCTGTATTTTCCAGAAGCACTAATAGCATCATACGTGTAAGTTCCTGCACCTTTATCAAAAACAATACCTTCTCCATTGTTGTTAAAATCATTGCAAGTAGGCACACCTCCATTTGGAAGATCAGAAAAAGGAGAATCTAAAATAGCAACATCTTCCAAAACTCCTGGAGAAATAACAAACCGAATAGTGATTGGATATTCATTAAAATCTAACACATTAGAATAAAAACCAAGCAGCCCAGTTTGACATTCCGGTAATTGAATAGAAGATATTTTTCCGCCATTTACATCTACAACACCATACCAATCACATTCACCAGATCTTGCTCGCCAAGCAGTTCTACCTTTTTTGTGAACGGAAGATAAGGTATCTGAAAGTTTAGTAGCTGTTAATGTATTGTCAGATAAATAAAAAATAACTGGAAAAGAAGGCTGAGCAGTTGTAACATTAAAAGTTATCAATCCATCGGCAGGAATTAATTTAATGGTTACTTTATTTACTGAACCTTTTCTGAACTTTTCTACTAACTCAAAATTCAAATTATCATTGTCATATAAAATAGTTTTTCCTTTAAAAAATGAAGTATCTTTATAAAAAGCAGCTACCCATATTTCCTTATCTGAAGGTAAATCATTAAAAGTTATTGTTCCTTTATTGTCAGTAGTTAAAGATTTTAAAGCATTTACAGGAGTACGCAATTTAATACTTTTTGTATAATCTTCTAAGGTTGTAAAAACTGCTACAGTAGCATTGAAGAGAGGTTTTGGCTGACCATCAAGTTCTGTAACTACATTTACTACCATTTCTGTATCAAATTCTACTCTTACAACTTCAGTTTTACAAGAAACTAATGTTACCAAAATTATAGAAAAAAATAAAAATAAATTACGAATTAGTCTAATAAAGTTCATTTGAAAAGATTGTTCAAAATTTATAATTTGGACTTTTTTTTACAATTATAACTAAAATAAATTACATAATAAAAATAAAAAAAATAAATAAGTAAGTTTTTATACAAAAAAAGCATTTTACAGATAATAAAATCATGAATATACCAAATAAACATTAATTTTGGTACTATTTTATTTAAAGAATTTATATTTCTTTAATATATTTAACTAATATTAAAAAAATAAAAATATTAGTTTTACGTTTCAATTTCAAAATGAGAATATTCATATCAATTTATTTATTTTTTTCAATTTTAGTCATAAGCCAAAATACATATTTGATTTATTTAAAAGATAAAGAAAATACTCAATATTACTTTAATCATCCTGAAGTATTTTTAAGTAAAAAGTCTATTAATAGACGAATAATGCAAAATATCAAAATTCAACACAATGATTTGCCCATAAATCAAAATTATGTATCAGAAATCCAAAAAAAAGGGGCTTCTATTTGGTATAAATCAAAATGGATGAATGCTGTTTATGTAAAATGCGATACAGCATCAGTAAGAATTATTTCAAAATTAGAGTTTGTAAATTCAGTAAAACTTATACTAACAGATATTAATAAACTCTCTAAAAGCAATAGAGTAGAAAGCTCAAAAGCAACCGAAAAAATTAATTTTACCATAAATGAATATGGAAATTCTTACCAACAAATCAATTCGGTTTGTATTGATAAAATGCACGAAGAAGGTTTTAAGGGTGAAGGAATGTTAATAGCTGTTACTGACGGAGGATTTACAAATACAAATTCAATCGCTTTTTTAGATAGTCTTTTTATAAATAGTCAAATAAAGGGAACGTATGATTTTGTAAGAAATCAAAGCAATGTTTATGATTATTCAAGTCATGGTACACATGTTCTTTCATTAATTGCAGGCAATATTTCAGGTAAGATAATTGGAAGTGCACCAAAAGCAGATTTTTATTTATTCAGAACCGAAAACGATGGTACAGAAAATATTGTAGAAGAAGTAAATTGGGCAATAGCGGCCGAAAAAGCAGATAGTTTAGGGGTTGATATCATCAATGTATCGCTTGGTTATACAACTTTTGATAATCCAAGCGATAATCATACTTATTCGGACATGAATGGAAACACAACCATTATTACCAAAGCTGCAGATATAGCTGCCAGCAAAGGAATGATAGTTGTGGTAAGTGCGGGCAATTCAGGCGCCTCCAGTTGGAAATACATTTCTGCCCCATCAGATGCAGATTCTGTTCTTGCAGTTGGTGCCGTTAATAATATGGGAATTGCGGCAGCTTTCAGTGGTCATGGACCTTCGGCAGATGGAAGAATTAAGCCAGACGTAACCGCTCAAGGCGTGAGTTGCTTGATTGCTGATGTCAATAATACACTCAAAACTGGCAACGGCACATCTTACTCTGCACCAATTATTACTGGATTAGTCGCAGGTTTATGGCAAGCAAATAGAAATTTAACAAATATGGAAATTATAAAAGCTATCAAAAAATCAGGCAGCCTAAGTTTAAATCCAAACACTCGAATGGGTTATGGAATACCTTGTTTTGAAAATGCACATTATGGAATTATTCGTAATCTTAAACCTATTTCGGATTCAAATGAAAGATTATTATTATATCCAAACCCAATTTATGAAACCGAATTTAAAATAAATATTTCTAAAAATGATATAGGACAGTTATTGATATTTGAACTTTATAATACAAGTGGAATTTTAGTTTACAAAACGATAATTGAAAATGCTATTTTAAGCAATGCAATTGATTTAAAAAATATGCAAATAAACTCAGGATTTTTTGTAGCTAAAATTATAGTAGGAAATACTATAAAAGTATTAAAACTTACAAAAAAATAGTATTATTTTTACGTAAATAATACTTTTACATATCCAAATTTCTAAGTTTTTTGGCTTTAAAATAAGTTGAAATAACTACTGCCAAAGACATGCAACCCCCAAAAACAACCGATGGAACTAATCCCATTATTTTGGCAGCAGCACCACTTTCAAAAGCTCCAATTTCGTTGGAAGAACCTATAAAAATATTATTTACAGCCGAAACTCTGCCTTTCATTTCGGGTGGTGTGTGCGTTTGAATTAAAGTCCCACGAATAACTACACTTATTCCATCAAAAACACCACTAAAAAAAAGAAACACAAACGATAACCAAAGATAGGTTGATAATCCAAAACCAATCATACAAAAACCAAAACCAGCCACAGCTCCAAGTAAAATTTTTCCTGCTTTTTTTTTAATTGGAAAATAAGCTAAAGAAAATGCAATTATTACCGAACCAATTCCCATGGCAGCTTTTAAAAGACCAAATTCAAAGGCACCAGCATTTAAAATATCTTTAGCAAATGCAGGCAAAAGCGCCACTGCTCCGCCAAATAAAACAGCAAATAAATCTAAAGTTAAGGTAGCGATGATAATTTGATTAGAAAATACAAATGAAATTCCGCTTGTTAAACTTTCCCAAATAGAAGTGCTTATATTTTGTATTAATCTAGGTTTATTTTGAATAGAAGCAAAAGCAAAAACTGCAAAAATCATCAATGCAGAATCAAAAATATATGTATTTTGAATACCAAAAGGCAAAATCAATAATCCTCCAATGGCAGGACCTAAGGTGCTTGAAATTTGACACATAGTACTATTCCAAGTTACAGCATTTGAAAAAATTGATTTATCAGTAATAATTTGAGGCCAAAAAGAAAATAATGCAGGACCTAAAAATCCACGTGCAATGCCACTCACAAAAATAGTAAAATACAAAGGATAAGCATAAGGACAGGCAGCCAACCAATCGGGGTAACCAGACATAAAATACAAGCTTATTGAACAAGCGGTTAATAAACTTGTCATCAAAACTATGATAACTTTTCGATTGTATTTATCGGCAAAATAACCGCCAATAAGTGCTACTGAAATGGCTGGGACCGCTTCAGCAAGACCTAAAAGACCTAAAGAAAAAGGATCATTTGTGATTTCATATATTTGCCAACCGACCGTAACTTCTTGAATTTGCGTGGATAAAGTAAGTAAGAACCTAGCTAAAATATAAAACCTAAATTCTGGAATTTTTAAAGCTGCATAAGGGTCGTGATTATTTTTAAACATACTTAATAATTTTTCAAATAATCTAACATTGTTAATGGATTTATAACATGGACACCATGAATTCCAATTGATTGAGCAGCAATGATATTATCTAAATTATCATCTAAAAATAAAGTTTCGGAAGCTAAAATTTGAGCATCGTTTAGTAAATTTTCATAAATTTTAATATCAGGTTTTCTAAGTTTCATTTCATGCGAATAATACACTTTTTTGAAAATAAAATCTAGCTTTTCAATGCCTGTACTTTCAAAAAGTAATTTTCCAAAATGTTCTACATGAATGCCGTTAGTATTACTTAAAACAAAAACATTGTATTTTGTTGAAAGCTCAATTATTCGAGCGATTCTAGATTTTGGAATTTCAATTAATAAAGAATTCCAAGCTTTATCTATTTGATTATCAGATAATTGAGTGTATGCAAATTTATTTATCTCTAACCTAAGTTCAGTGTCAGAAACTTCCCCAATTTCGTGTTTATTCCATAAATGAAAATCATAAAATTTATGATAAACTTCTTGATGTGTAATATTTAATAGTTTTGAAAACTCTAAATAAGCTAGATTTAAGTCAATATCAATTACTACACCACCCAAATCAAAAATAATATTTTTTATAGAATTATTCATTTTCAGAAACAGGTTCAGATACCGATAATTTCCAAAAACGATAAAGCCTAAAACAACCATACAAAAGCATTAATCCGCCCAAAATTTCGCCATTTGGTACTTTGGGACCTTGTATGAAAAGTAGTTTTGATAGCAAAATCCATAAACCAATTAAAATATAAGCTACAGATGCTGCCAATGAAAAGTATTTAATATATTTTTGCATGTGAAAAGTAATAATTTATTGATAAGTATTTGTTAAATATAATTAACTTATTTTGCCAAAAACATACTCTTTGGTTCGTTCATTTTTAGGGAAATCTAAAACATCGTTCATAGTTCCATGTTCCACAATTTCACCATCATACATAAAAATAACGTAATCGGCAATTCTGCGGGCTTGCGGAAGACTGTGAGTAACCACAATTAGTGTATATTTAGTTTTTAATTCAATGAACTTTTCTTCAATATTCTTACTAGAAATTGGATCTAATGCAGAAGTTGGTTCATCACCCAAAATAAATCTTGGTTCAACCGCCAAACCACGAGCCAAACACAATCGCTGCTGCTGACCAATCGAAAGCCTTGATGCTGGCGTGTTCAATCTATCTTTTACTTCATCCCAAAGACTTACATCTTGGAGCGATTTTTGGACAATTTCTGTTAATTTAGCTTTGTTTTTTTCTCCATGAATTTTTGGACCGAACGCAATATTATCAAAAATTGACATAGGCAAAGGAAAAGGGCGTTGCGAAACCAAACCCATTTTCTTACGAATATGCGTAATTTCGGCTAATGGATCAAATATATTTTCACCATCAACCAATAATTTTCCAGTAACCTTAACACCTTCATTATTATCAATTAAGCGGTTAAAACATTTCAATAAAGTAGTTTTTCCGCAACCTGAAGGACCAATTATGGCAGTAATTTTATTTTCAGGAATAATCATATTTATGTTTTTTAAAGCATGACGATTGCCATAAAAAACATTCAAATTTTCAATCTCGATAGTTTTAGCCATTGACTCTATGTTTATCGTATTTACTATATAAAATACGTGAAATAATACTAATTATCAAAATTATAATCGTAAGAATTACCGCAGATGCGTAAGCTCTATTTTGAACTTCTTGCACTGGAGCCGAAAGCTGAAAAAAGATAGAAAGCGGCAAGGAAGCGACAGGTTTTAAAGCTGAATAAGGTATTCTATCTGTATATCCTGCCGTAAAAATAACAGATGCTGCATCGCCAATGGCTCTTCCAAAAGACAAAAGAATGGCTGTTGTGATGCCAGGTAGGGCTTGCTTAACTGCAATTTTTATAGAAGTTTCCCAACGAGTAGCTCCCAATGCAAACGAGGCGTCCAACATTCCTTGCGGAATAGTTTTGAAAATTTCATCCATTGCACGAATAATCACTGGCAAAATCATAATTGTTAGCGTAATTGCACCAGCCAACAAAGAGGTTTTAAGCCCCAAAAAAACCATCACTGTAAATCCAAATGCCCCAAAAACGATAGACGGAACGCCCCAAAGTACATCCATTGAAAGGCGAATAAAACTTGAAAATTTGGAATTTCCTTTTTTGTAAATATTCATATATAAAACCACAGGAAGTCCAATAATCAACGAAAAAAAAGTCGAAATAGAAGCTAAATAAATTGAGCCTAAAATAGCATTCAACACTCCCCCACCTTTTCCCATGTAATATCCACCCACAGGCGACTGAGAAATCATTTGCCAAGATAACGAAGGTAATCCTTTAATTAAAACTGCAATTATTACAGAAATAAGTAAACTTACTAGAAAAATTAAACTAAAAATCATCAAAAATTTAAAAAATTTCTCTTCAGAATATTTGCTTATCATATTACAAATGTAAAAACAAAATAGAATCTATAAAAATTGAATTCGTTATTTAATAATGTAAAAAATAAAATTGATAATTATACTAAAATCACAAAACCTATATTTAAAAGTTAAATACAGGTTTGTGATTAAATAAAAATTAAACCAAAACTTTGCCTGTCATTTCAATAGGAGCATTTATATCAATGATTTTCAAAATAGTAGGAGCTAAATCGCCTAATTTTCCATCTTTTATTACTTTAAAATCTTTGTCAATTAAAATACATGGCACCAAATTGGTAGTATGAGCTGTATTTGGACTTCCATCTTCATTAATCATGACATCCGAGTTTCCATGATCTGCAATTATTATTACTGAATAATCATTTTCGATAGCTGCTGTAACTACTTGATTTGTAGCTAAATCAGTAGCTTCACAAGCCAAAATGGCTGCATTAAAATTGCCAGTATGTCCAACCATATCAGCATTTGCAAAATTCAAACAAATAAAGTCAGCCGATTTTGAATTTAATTCAGGAATAATGGCATTTTTAATATCCATTGCACTCATTTCGGGTTGCAAATCGTAAGTAGCCACTTTTGGAGATGGACAAAGTAATCTTTTTTCGCCCTCAAATTCTTTTTCTCTACCACCAGAAAAGAAAAAAGTTACATGCGGATATTTTTCTGTTTCTGCAATTCTAATTTGTTTTTTCCCAGCCTTAGAAATTACTTCGCCTAAAGTATTTTCTAAATTATCTTTATCAAATATTACTTTAGTATTCTTGAAAGTAGCATCATAATTCGTCATGGTAACATAATACAAATCCAGTGCTTTCATATCATATTCAGGAAAATCTTTTTGCGTAAGAGCAAGCGAAATTTCTCTACCTCTATCGGTTCTATAATTGAAAGATATTACTACGTCATTGGTTTCTATAAGTCCGTTTTTATCTATCACAACAGGATTTGTAAATTCATCCGTCATGTTTTCGTTATAAGAATCTTGCATGGCATTTTGAGCTGAATTAGCACTTTTTCCTACGCCTTTAATCATCAAATCATAGGCTAATTTAACTCTTTCCCAACGATTATCTCTGTCCATGGCGTAATATCTACCAATAATAGTTGCTATTTTTCCAGTAGAGATTTTAATATGATTTTCTAAATCAGTAAGGTAAGATTTTCCAGCTTTAGGGTCTGTATCTCTGCCATCCATAAAAGCATGAATAAATACATTTTCAACGCCATTATTTTTACAAATATCGCATAATGCTTTTGCGTGATCAAGATGAGAATGAACGCCACCATCAGAAATTAATCCCATCAAATGCACTTTTTTATTGTTCTTTTTTGCATAAGCCAATGCATCCAATAAAGTTTTTTCTTTATTAAGTGTTTTTTGCTCAACTGCCAAATTAATTCTTGTAAAATCTTGATAAACAACCCTTCCTGCCCCAATATTCATGTGTCCGACTTCTGAATTTCCCATCTGACCCTCTGGCAAACCTACTTCCAAACCATAAGTAACCAATTTGCTATGAGGATATTTCAAATAAAGCGAATCAATAAAAGGCGTTTTGGCTTGATCGATTGCTGAAGCTTTTGGATTTTTTGCAATTCCCCATCCATCAAGAATCACGAGAAGAAGTTTTTTAGACATGGTTTTAAATTTCTAATTAATTTTATACTACAAACTTAAAGAATTTAAAGATTAATCTATTTAAAATGGAAAGATATTTTTAATAAAAACTTATTTTAAGTAATTAACAATTAAAAATTAACAATTAA
>REAG01000366.1 GCA_004294265.1 Cytophagales bacterium
GGTGTTGTTTTTTTATAATTCACACCTATATTTTTAAAAATTGTACTTTTCTAAGAATAGTACTTTTTGTAATAATGAGTTGTCGGACGACAGTAGATTTTTTCTCAAAAAAGATGAAGTTTAATAAATAATTATTTCTTTTTTTGTTGTATTGAAATTTGTTATATTTTTAAAAAAATAAAATTTTGAAGATTTAATAAAAATAGTAAATGTAAACTAACGAATAAATCAAGAAAACTATTAAAAACCTCAATATTGTTTTTAAAACCCATATTGATTAAACTTCTAAAATTGAGTCTAATAATTATTAAAAATTACTTATTACCTTAAAGTTATTATAAATTATATAAAGTCCATTAAATAATTACAATTCCTTTTTAACTTTTCCCCATTGGATAAATAAGAAAGGGGTTTTCTAAAAAATTTAATTGTAAATATTTAGTGGACTCAATATATTACATTTCCAATAATTTTTAAGATAGACCTAAATTTTGGATGTTATAAAAACTTATTTTTAATAAATTTAATTGCGTTATTCAATCGATTTTCATTTAATCCAGTTATTATATCAAAATCTAATTTTCTAATTATTAATTCATTTAAAAATAAATCAAAAATCTCTTGTCTATTATTTGGTTTATCTCTTAAAATATCGGGTTGCCAAACTACTGAAATATCTGTCAATAAGTAATAATCATATTTTCTAAAACCAACGATTTTTTCGAGCCAAGGATATGTTTTATTAAAATAATATTTGGCATAAACCAATGTTTCAAGCGGGTTAGTATCTAAAAATACGAATTTGTTGTTATTTTCTATTGTATTTTCAAGTTCTATTTGACCCAAAACAATAGGCATTAAATCTTCTTCAGGACAAATGGCGTCTGTTAAAATATTTGAATTTAATTTATTTTCTAAATAAAGTCGAGCATATTCTGGTTTCCAATCAACCAAAAAATATTTTGCTAATTCTTTACATAAAGTGGTTTTGCCTGTACTTTCCGGACCAAAAAGTACGATTTTAGAGGGCTCAATCATTTATTTATAACCCAGTATTTTCATCATGCTTTCCGTGGTTTGTTCGGGTGCAAAAAGACGAGTTTGAATGTTATCATCTTCATCTAAATCAACCAAAATATGCTTTGGAGCTGGCACTAAGCAATGTTGCACACCTCCATAACCACCCACAGATTCTTGATATGCTCCTGTGTGAAAAAAACCAACATAAAGCGGTTCTTTTTCTTCATATTCAGGCAAAAATAAATCTTGTCCTTCGGCTTCTGAGTTGTAATAATCCATACTATCGCAAGTGATTCCGCCCAAGTTTACTCGGTTATATTCTTTTTGCCAATGGTTGATGGCAAGCATTATAAAGCGTTGTTTCATGCCCCAAATATCAGGTAATGTTGTCATAAATGAACTATCAACCATATACCACAACTCCTTGTCGTTCTGGGCTTTACAATCAATAACTTCATAAATAATAGCACCACTTTCGCCAACTGTAAAACTTCCAAATTCAGTAAAAATATTTGGATGAGGCACATCATATTCTTTACAAATATTGACAATATTTTCAATAATTTGTTCAGTCATATATTTGTAGTCGTACTCAAAATTAATGCTAGTTTTAATTGGAAAACCACCACCAATATCAATCGTATCGAGCGTAGGGCAGATTTGCTTGAGTTCACAATATAAATGTAAGAATTCCGTAAACTCGTTCCAATAATAAGGCGTATCTTTTATGCCTGTATTTATAAAAAAGTGAAGTAGCTTTAATTTAAAATTTTTGGTTTTTGCAATTTTTTCTTTGTAAAAATTAACAACTTCGCTAGGTCTCACGCCCAGTCTTGAGGTATAAAACTCAAATTTCGGCTCTTCATCAGCCGCCAATCGAATACCAATTTGCATCACCGCTTCGGTTTTGTTGGCATAGGCATCGGCTTCTTTCATGTTATCAAAAATAGGAACAATATTTTTAAAGCCTTTGTTAAATAAATCTAGTATGTTATCTGTATATTTTTTTTGTTTATATCCATTGCATAATATATATACACTTTCATCAATTTTACCTTTAGCGACTAAAGTTTTGATAATTTCAATATCATTGCTAGAAGAGGTTTCTAAATAAATATCACTTTTTAATGCTTCTTCAACAATAAAAGAAAAGTGAGACGATTTTGTGCAATAACAATAGGTGTAATCGCCTTCAAAATCATATTTTTTCATCGCATTTCTAAATAATCTGCGTGCTTTTTGAATTTGTTGTGTAATTTTTGGCAAATAAGTTATTCTGAGTGGAGTACCATATTTTTTGATTAATTTCATGAGTTGAATATCATGAAAATACAGTTCGTTTTTTAATTCTTTAAATTCTACGGTCGGAAATTCGTAATTTTGGTGAATAAGGTCAACATATCTATCCATTTATCGAAATATCATTTAAAATTTTGCACAATTTTGTAAAAGTAACACGTTAGTTTTTGATTTCAAAGTTAAATTATTGTAAACCAGTAATATATAATTTATTTAAGGTAACCTCTAAAAACCCTTTTATTAATTTCAGTCAATTTCGTTATAAAATTTTCAATTTCAAGTCTGCATTTTATGTTTTCATAAAAGTCTGACTG
>REAG01000367.1 GCA_004294265.1 Cytophagales bacterium
TGCTGTTAAGGCTTTGCACCTGGCCAAAATAGATTGGCTAAATAGCAGCCAATCATCCGAAATATATTATTTACCCTATTATTGGGATAGTTTGATTTTTATGGGTAGCCAGCAAATGTTAAATATAAAGCCAGCAACAAATTGGCTGTGGATAGCTGGGTTATTATTTTTAATAAGTTTGTTAGGCGCAGGGTTTTATGTTTGGTTTAAAACTAAAAAAATGATATAGTATTTTAACCCTAAAACTTCCAAGTAATATACGTTGCCATACGGTTGTTGTTTGTGCTGGTATCGTACATATACCTAAACCCAATAGATGGGCCTACACGCACCAAACCTATTTGCAAATCGGTAAAAAGTTGGGTTTTTAGGTTGGTGTATTTTAAGTTTTCCTCTTTGCTTTTATCTTCTAGGGCAACATCTGTTTTATTTAAAACACCATTCACAAAATTATTACTAGTTAAATTAAGTGTACGTGTTTTTTTAGTGTTATTATATACATCTAAACTAAACAAAGTACCAACACCAATACCTATAAATTTATTTATGTTGTAACGAAGCTGAACAGGTACAGCATTTATTGTAAGTACATTTTGAACTGTTAAATAATTTTTTCCATTTAAAATGTAGCGTTTTTCGGTGTTTCCTTGAACTATAACGGTATCTCGTTGTTTAACTTCGTTAATGGTTTCAAAATTTTTACTTTCTTTAAATTTACCCATATAAGCTTCTACTTGCCAATATAATTTATGCGGAGCATAGGGTGCTAAACTCAAACCAAAAACTAAATTTCTATTGTTTAAATAGTTGCTATTATCGGTTTTAAACGGAAAACCATAACCTAAAATAATACCTGGCGATAAGCCCATTTTAAACCTACCTACGGCCCTGTTGGTATAAATTGGGGGGTTTTTATCAAATACTATGGCTGCACCGCTGGCAATGGGTAGTTTTTTAGGTTTTTTATTAAACTTAATTTTATACTCTACAAACCCCATTGTACTATCGGCATTGTTTACACCTTTTTGCTGCTTACCAGGCAGGTAAATATTGTTAAAAACAAAATGTACGCTATCGGTGCTTTTATTAAGGCTTATACAGCTTTGGTTAGTGTATGCGCTATCGCAAGAAATTAATTTGGGTTTAGTATTCAATGTCGTTTACTTAAGCAAAAATAGTTAATTTTTTAATCAAGTATAGTTTTTATATACGAGATTTTTATTGTATTTTTAAGTAGTATATAGGGGGTAACTTTTATACATCAAAAAACAACAATTATAGAAAAGTATTAACTAACAATATAGAATATGAGCTTGAAAGTCAAGAGTTTAAAGGTTGTTGCAGAAAAAGTGACCTTGAAGGGGTATCCCGAAATCGTAAATTAAATCTCAAAAATTTAATTTTTATTATCATGAACTCTAAAACCTCTATACAGCGAGATCTTGATAATTTTTTTAAGGAAGTTACAGACTCAACTTTTAATATTAGACACGTTACCAAAGGCGCATTTTCTAAAGCAAGGCAATTATTAGATCCTTACGCTTTTATACGTCTAAACCAAATAGCTGTAGATACATTTTATGAAACTGCATCTTACGATAAATGGCTTGGACATAGGTTATTGTCATGCGATGGCAGTCGATTAGTTTTACCAAACCATCCGACGGTTATTGAAGAATTTGGACAACACAAATTTGGCCCTAAAGCAGATAGTTCTCGTTCTTTAGCCTTATGTTCCACCCTGTATGATGCACTTAACTATATAACCATTGATGGTCAAATAGATAAATATGCTTCGAGCGAACGAGATTTATTGGTAAAACATTTAGATAAAGTAAAAAAAGGCGATCTATTGCTTTTAGACCGTGGTTATCCGTGTATTTGGCTTTTATATTTATTACAAGCAAAAGGGGTAGAATTTTGTATAAGAATGAAAGATGATTGGTGGACAGAGGTAAATGAGTTTTACAAAAGCGATGAAGATGAAAAAATAGTAGAATTTAACCTACCTAAAAAAGATTACGATAAATTATCTGATTATAAAGACGTTATCGAAAAGCCTATCAAATGTAGGTTGATAAAAGTTATATTAGATGATGGCGAAACAGAGATTTTATGCACCTCGCTTTTAGACCCAATAAAATATAAAACGGAAGGCTTCGGTGAACTCTATCATTTTAGGTGGAACCATGAAGAGAGTTATAAACTATTGAAAAACAGGGCTGAACTGGAGAATTTTTCGGGAAAGAAAGCAATAGCTGTAAAACAAGACTTTCACGCCAAAATACTTTCCATGACTTTATGTGCAGCTTACGCACATCCCATAGAAGAAAAAGTAATTGCCGAATACAAAGCCGATAAAGACCGCAAACACAGCCAAAAGATAAATAGAACAAATGCGCTTTCGATGCTCCAAAGCATATTAATACCGATTTTTATAAAAAAGAAATTCAAAAAAGCCATAAAAGCTTTTGATGAAATAGTTTACAAAACAAGAGAAATAATAAGACCAGACAGAAAAAACCCCCGAAATCATAAACCTAAAAAATTGTACAATATGGTGTATAAAAGAATATAGATATTGCTTAAGTAAACGACATTG
>REAG01000217.1 GCA_004294265.1 Cytophagales bacterium
CCTAACAACTAATCCCTAACAACTAATCCCTAACAACTAATCCCTAATAACTAATAATTAAGAAATATGATAAACGTATCTTCAGAAATAGGAAATCTAAAAAAAATAATCATACACAGTCCTGATGATGGTATAGAAATGGTTACGCCTGATAAAGCCGTAGAGTATTTATATGAAGACATAGTGTATTTAGATAAAATGCGAAAAGAACACAATGTTTTTAAAAAAGTATTAGAAGCATTTGTTGGCACCGAAAATGTATTGGATATTCAACATTTGATAGAAGAAGTATGTGAAATCAATCATGTAAAAAAAGAGTTAATTGAAGCGGTTTGTAAACTCGAAAAAAAACCTGGTTTAATTTCTGTTTTATCTAAACTTTCGGCTAAAAATTTGGCTTACACTTTTATTACTGGAATACTAAAATCAAATAAAACGATACTCATTTCTCCCATTTCAAATTATATCTTTTGCAGAGATATTGGTGTGATTGTTAATAATTATTTGCTCATCACACAAGCCATGAAAAAGGCAAGAAGTAGAGAATCTTTGCTGAGTTGGTATGTGTATCATTACAGCAAAACATTTGATATTATTCAGCGAAACGATTGGTTTATAAAAATTTCAAATGATGCAAATGAATTGGTCGAAAACATTGGACACAACGAAAACGAACTTTCTATCGAAGGCGGAGATGTGATGACTTTTGGAGAAGAATATTTATTAATTGGCTGCAGCGAACGAACAAGTCGTTATGCTTTTGATAAAGTAAAAGAACTTATTTTTCATCGCAAAACAATCAAATATGTGGTAATGGTAGAAATACCCAAAGATCGCTATTGCATGCATCTGGATACGATTTTTACTCGAATTAGTACAGATGAATGTGTCGTATTTGCTCCACTTATTATGCAAAAAGGAAAACTATTGATTAAAAAATTTGAAAAAGGAATACCAAATCCTCAAATTTATGATTCGTTGCAAGATTTATTACTTGAAATAAATCCAAACATGAAATTTATAGCTTGTGGCGATGGGAAATCTCCTTACCAAGAACGAGAACAATGGACAGATGGTTGCAATTTATTTGCCATTCGTTCGGGTGTGGCGGTAACGTACGATAGAAACCAAGTTACCACAAAAGCCATTGAAAAACATGGTTATAAAGTAATAAAAGCCGAACAATTATTATCAAAATTTAAAACCAAAGAACTCGACCCAAAAACATTAGAAAAAACATTGATTCTAATTCCATCAAACGAACTTTCTAGAGCAAGAGGCGGCACACATTGTTTAACATTTCCAATTTTGAGAGAGTAAGTTAATTTTATACATTTGAAAAAGATTAAAAAATCATAATGGGATTTTTAAAAAAAACATTTTTGATTATTAAAATAGATTATCTCATAATTAAATATTATCTATGAACGGAACATTCAAAATCCCATTTCCAATAAACGAGCCAACCTTGCAATATGCACCCAATTCTAAGGAGCGTATGCAGATTTTGGAAGCAATTAAATCGGCAAAATCAACCGAAATTGAAGTACCAATGTATATTGGAAATAAAACAATAAAAGAAGGAATTAAAAAGCGAATGTCGCCACCACACGAACATGCACATACTTTAGGCTACTATTGGGAAGGTAAAGAAAACCATGTTTCACAAGCCATAAACGCAGCTCTTGAAATCAAGGAAAGTTGGGAATTGTTGCCTTGGGAACAAAAAGCAAGTATTTTTTTGAAAGCTGCCGATTTGGTTGCAGGACCCTATCGCAATAAAATAAATGCAGCTACCATGCTTTGCCAATCCAAAAGTGTGTTTCAAGCCGAAATTGATGCCGCTTGCGAATTTGCTGATTTCTTACGTTTTAATGTCTATTATGCCGAAGAAATTTATAAATCACAACCAATAGTGAACTCCCCAGCTATATGGAACCGAATGGAATACAGACCTTTGGAGGGTTTTATATATGCACTTACACCATTTAATTTCACGGCTATTGCTGCGAATTTGCCCATTGCTCCAGCCTTAATGGGCAATGTAATCGTTTGGAAACCTGCCGATTCGCAAGTATATTCAGCTCAAGTAATTATGGAAATTCTTACTGAAGCTGGTTTGCCAGCTGGCGTAATTAATATGGTTATGTGCGATGGACCAAAAGCGGGAGAAGTTGTTTTTGCCCACCGTGATTTTGCAGGTATTCATTTTACGGGCAGCACTGCCGTTTTTAAAACTATTTGGAAAACGATAGCTCAAAATTTAGATTCTTACAAATCATACCCAAAAATTGTGGGTGAAACGGGTGGAAAAGATTTTATTTTGGCTCACCCAACAGCCGATATAAAGGTTTTAGTAGCTGCTCTTATTCGTGGTGCATTTGAGTTTCAAGGTCAGAAATGTTCAGCTTGCTCAAGGGCTTATATTCCAAAATCTATTTGGAACGAAGCCTGGAAATTGATGGAAACGGAGCTTAAAACCATTAAAATGGGTTCGACAGAAGACTTTTCTTGCTTTATGAATGCCGTGATTGATGAAAAATCATTTACAAAAATTTCGGGATATATTGAAAAAGCAAAAGCATTAAAAAGTAATAAAATCATTTTTGGTGGCAATTATGATAAATCAAAAGGTTACTTTATCGAACCAACTGTAATTTTAACTACAGATCCTCATTCGCTAACAATGGAAGAAGAAATTTTTGGTCCAGTTCTTACAATTTATGTTTATGATGATGAAAAATTGGACGAAACTTTAACACTTATCGACCAAACTTCGCCTTATTCGCTCACTGGAGCAGTGATTGCAACCGATAAAATAGCGATTGCAAAAATAGCTGAAAAACTACGAAATAGTGCAGGTAATTTCTATATCAATGATAAGTGTACAGGGGCAGTAGTTGGTCAGCAACCATTTGGAGGAGCCAGAATGAGCGGCACAAACGACAAATCGGGCTCGTTTTTAAATCTTTTGCGTTGGGTTTCACCTCGCACTATTAAAGATAATATGTTGCCTGTAAAAGATTATCGTTATCCTTTTTTGGGGTAATCGCAAACTTGACAACTTGACAACTTGTTTGTATATTTGAATAAAAATATAAAATTATGAGAACAATCCCTGTAGCAGAATTCAAAACAAACTTTTCGGCAATTCTAAAAGATGTCGAAAAAGGAGAAAAAATTGCCATTTCGTATGGCAGAAAAAAAGAAGGTGTAGCAATGCTTGTGCCTTTTGAAAATACAGAAGAAATGTCGAAAAGAAAATTAGGTTTATTACAAGATAAAGGGGCAAGTATGAAAATTATGCCTGATTTTGAAATGACAGACGAAGACGTTTTAAACGAAAAACTGTACGATTGATGGGATATTTGTTAGATACACATTTTGTACTTTGGCTTTTATTTGATTATAAAAAAATAAATCCAAAAATTAAAACAATTTTAGAAAACCGAAATAATGAAATTTTTATCAGTCAAATTAGCCTTTGGGAGATAAGTTTAAAATATGGATTAGGAAAACTAGATTTATACAATTCTAAACCTGATGAGATTCAACAAATACTAATTTTAAATGGCTACAAAGTACTTGATTTGAAATCAGAAAACATACTGAGTTTTTATAATCTTCCCCAAAAAATTCATAAAGATCCTTTTGATAAAATGTTAGTTTGGCAAGCCATAAAAAATAATTTAACACTCATTTCTCAAGATAAAAAACTAGAAGTTTATCAACAAAATGGATTAAAAATAATGTATTAAAATTAATTATAACCTATAAAAAAATGAAATCATCACAAACCTATATCGACCTTGAAGATAAATTTGGAGCCCACAATTACCATCCCATTCCTGTTGTTTTAGCCAAAGGTGCTGGAGCCGAAGTTTGGGATGTGGATGGAAAAAAATATTACGATTTTCTTTCTGCATATAGTGCTGTAAATCAAGGGCATTGCCATCCTCGAATTATACAAGCACTCACCCAACAAGCATCAACTATTACGCTTACTTCAAGAGCTTTTTATAACAATTTATTAGGCGATTACGAAAAATTCATAACCGAATATTTTGGCTATGATAGAGTTTTGCCAATGAATACAGGTGTAGAAGGTGGCGAAACCGCTATAAAATTATGCAGAAAATGGGCATACAAGATTAAGAAAGTACCTCAAAACGAAGCAAAAATTATTTTTGTTGAAGGTAATTTTTGGGGCAGAACTTTGGCAGCCATTTCTTCATCTACCGACCCAAGTAGCACCACCGATTTTGGTCCGTTTATGCCAGGGTATCAAATTATTCCTTACGATGATATACCAGCTTTAGAACTTGCTTTGCAGGATTCAAACGTGGCAGGATTTATGCTCGAACCTATACAAGGCGAAGCTGGTGTAAAAATTCCTGCCGATGGATATTTAAAAAAAGCATACAATTTATGCAAAGCTAAAAACGTACTTTTTATTGCCGATGAGGTGCAAACAGGCATTGGCAGAACGGGGAAACTATTGGCTTGTGATTATGAAGACGTAAAACCCGATATTTTAATCTTAGGAAAAGCCCTTTCTGGAGGCGTTTTGCCAGTTTCTTGTGTACTTTCGAGTCACGAAATCATGCTTACCATCAAACCTGGCGAACATGGTTCTACTTTTGGTGGAAATCCTTTGGCTTGTGCCGTAGCCACAGAGGCTTTAAAAGTGCTAAAAGAAGAAAATATGATTGAAAATGCCGCTAAAATGGGTGATATTTTGCGAGCAGAACTCAACAAACTAAAATCAAAATATAATTTTATAGAATTGGTTCGTGGAAGAGGATTGCTTAATGCAATTGTAATTAAAGAATCTGATAAAATAAATGCGTGGGATATTTGTATAAAATTTGCCGAAAACGGACTTTTAGCAAAGCCAACACATGGAAATATTATAAGGTTTGCACCTCCATTAGTGATTAATGAAAAACAGCTGCTAGAATGTGTAGCTATAATTGATAAATCTTTAGCTTTTTTTGAATAATGATTGATTATAAAAGCGAATTATTAAGATATGTACCATTTTCTTTGTAATTCGCTTTTAATTTTAACTATTTTTTTTATTATTTGTATAAAATAGACAAAAAGAGGTTTAAACTAAAAGTTATATTAATCATGAAATTAAATTCATATAATACTATTCGATTTAAAATATCTTTTATTGTTGGATTGATAACCATTATATATAGTGTGGTGGTGGTGGGATATTTGAATTATAATTACAAAAATTCAAAAATAAATGATGCCATAGAAATTTCAAAAGTATATGCCCAAAACTATGCTACAGAAATAAAATCACAAATAGAACAAGCATTAGACATAAGTAGAAATACAGCCCAAATATTTGCTTGCAAATCAAGTTTACAAAACCCAATTCAAATTAACAGAAAAGATGCAAGTGAAATAATTAAAAACTTAGTCAAACAAAACACATTCTTACTAGGAATGTACACAGCTTGGGAACCCAATGCCTTTGATAATAACGATAATGCTTATGTTGGTTTAGCTCAAAACCATCCAGAAGGTCATTTTGTGCCTTATTGGTATAGAAATAATGAAACAAATACTATTGATTTTGAACCATTAAAATATTATTTAGTGCCAGGCAAAGGTGATTATTATTTATTGCCACGTCAAACTTTAGAAGAAACCGTAATAGACCCCATTTCCTATAAAATTGGAGAAAAACAAGTTTTATTAATGACTTTAGTTGTTCCAATTTTAAATAATAATTCAAATTTTTTGGGAATAGTAGGCACTGATATTAGCTCAGAATCCATTTTAAAATTACTAAAATCTAAACTTATATTTGAAGGCTATGGACAAGTAAATATTATATCAAATAACGGAACTATTGTAGCAACTTCTTACAATGATAGTATTTCGGGAAAACAAATTTCGGAAATCTCTCCTGAAATTAAAGAAAAGATTAAAAACGAAAAAAACATAAAATCATATATAGAAAATAACGAATTAACCACGATTGTTCCAATTATATTTGGATTATCTCAAAATACTTGGTATGTTGTTATCAAAACTCCTATTGATTTTTTGATTAAAGATTTAAAAAGTGAACTTTACAAACTTACTTTTTTAGCAATTTTATTTTTTATGTTCTTAATTTTAGTTACAAGCTATTTTATTACTAAATTCTTAAAACCAATTTTCAAAATAACTAGAGTTGCAGAAAAAGTAGCCATTGGAAATTTAGATGTTTGGGAAGTTGAATCAACAACCATAGAAATAGAAAAATTGAATGCCGCTTTCAAAAAAGTAATTGATTCTCAAAAAGAAATTACAAACGTAACAACAGCCATTTCAAACGGTGATTATTCTAAAAAAGCAATTATTAAAAGTGAAAAAGATATTTTGGCTATTTCTGTGAATAAAATGATAGAAAATTTAAAATATTCAACAGAAGAAGAACAAAAACGAAAATGGACTAATGAAGGCTATGCTAACTTTGCAGAACTATTAAGACATAAAGAAAACTTGGAAAACACCTCTTACATTGCACTCAAATATTTGATTAAATACTTAAATGCAAACCAAGGAGGCGTGTTTTTAACTGAAAAAACCGACCGAGTTTACCTAGAATTAAAAGCAAGTTTTGCTTACGATAAACAAAAATTTAATCAAAAAATTATTGAAATTAGCGAAGGATTGGTAGGGCAATGTTTTTTTGAAAAAGAAATTTTAATACTTACAGACTTACCTCAAAACTATATTAATATTACTTCAGGTTTAGGATATTCTAACCCAAATTATATTATTTTATTACCAATTACTTATAATGACTCTACAAATGGAGTGATTGAAATTGCTTCTTTTACAGTTTTTGAAGATTATAAGGTTGATTTCTTAAAAAGATGCGTAAGTTTATTTGCCTCTGTGGTTTCAAATCTTAAAATAACAGATTTAACAAGTAATTTATTGAATGATGCACAAAATCAAGCTGAGTTAATGAAAATGGCAGAAACTGAAATGCGATTAAATGTAGAAGAACTTACTAATTTGCAAGATCAAATGACAAGAAAAGAAGCCGAATATATAGAAAAAATAAATCAGTTGATGTCGAAAATAAATGGATAATTTTATAGCTATTATTAGGAATATTTATTTAATTTAAGAAAATTATTAGATTTGATTTTCATCTTTTTCCTTTAAAAAACTTTTTTAAAATTTCACTACATTCTTCTTGCAAGATATTTGAATTTATTTTTATTTTTTCTGAATAAATACCACTTTTAAGAAAAGTAGTAAATCCACCTTTTAAATCCGAAGCACCATAAATTATATTTGAAATTTGAGCCCATTTTATAGCTCCAGCACACATAATGCATGGTTCTAAAGTAATGTATAATGTACTATTAGTCAAATATTTAGAACCTAAATTATTACAAGCGGCCGTTATACAAAGCATTTCAGCATGAGCGGTTGAATCGTTGAGTAATTGGGTTTGATTATGGGCTTTTGCAATGATTTTATTTTCCAACACAAGCACTGCACCCACAGGAATTTCACCCATTTCGGCAGCTTTTTGAGCTTCGCTCAAAGCTACTCGCATAAAAAAATCATCATTTTTATCTATTTGCATTTACAAATATTAAAATTATATAGACAAATTAAAATTATATAGACAAATATCGAAATTGTCGTATATTTGTATTCTTAAAATTATCAACATTATGGCATTAGTCAATTCAATTATCACAAGAGATATAGATAAATTAGCAGAACCAACAGGTAATATTTACGAATCGGTGATGATTATTTCAAAAAGAGCAAAACAAATTAGTACAAAAACAAAAGAAGAATTAAGTAACAAACTTTCTGATTTTGCTTCTACGGTAGATAATTTAGAAGAAATTTTTGAAAATAGAGAACAAATAGAAATTTCTAAATATTACGAAAGATTACCAAAATCTTCAACCATTGCACTTGATGAGTTTACAGAAGGAAAAGTAATGTATCGAAAAGTTGAAGCACAAGTTTAATAATTTTTAAAATTTATTTAAAAATTACTATTCAAACTTTTAACAATAAAAACGAATTGTAAAATTACATTATCGTTCGTTTTTGTTGTTAAATCAATTTTCAACTCGTTCAAGTACTTTTTGTTTGTTTGGCATAGTTTTTAGGCTAACAAGATTACCGTCTTTTTATTTTAGCAAACTACGCATAGAAAGAAAAATTACTTGTATTTATAGTTTGAAATATCATATTCATTTTCGGTCTCAATCCAAGTTTTTCTTGTAAATAATTCAACAAAGTACTTTTAACATAAATATTCAAGTTTTGTTTCCAACGGATAAATGGAATTATAAATAGTTTTTTAATTTTACTGGCTTAAAAGTCCGCCTACTAAAAGTAAATCAAGTTAAGATTTCCTGTATTTATAGTTTGAAATATCATATTCATGTTCGGTTTCATTCCAAGTTTGTTTTGCTTGTAAATAATCAACCAAAGTAGTTTTACCTTTTAAATATTCAAGTTTTATTTCCTTTAAAATGGTATAAGAATTTGTTCTAATGTCATTATATCGTTCAAAATTTGATTTATTGATAATATATTCTTGATATGTAAAATTTATTTGTGTAATAATGTCTTGATCTAAAGCATTTTTTTTGAGTTCTGATTGCAGAATTTGGGTTTTAGCTTTGCCAATATTGGCTTTATTTCTATCAAAAATAGGAATTGGCATTTGAAAATACCACCCTAAATAAGGTTGGGTGTTTTGAGGATTTGCAATTATTCCAAATTCCAAATTTGGAATTGCCAATGATTTTTGAAGTTTTTGGTTTGCATTTAATATTTTTGTTTCTTGTAAATTTATTTTAAGATCAATTCTGTTGTTTCTATCTAATAAAATAGAATCAATTTTTGATAATTTATAGAAAAAAAAATCAGATTCAAAATCTATTGAATCGTTTGTGCTACCTATCAGAAAGTTAAATTTTTGTTGTTCGGTTTGAAAATTTTGCCAAGCAATATTAACTTGTGTCGCAAATCTTTCTGATAAAATAAGCGTTCGATTTACGTCAGTATAAGATAATTCATTTTTCTTAAATCTTACTTCTATGGCTTCATAAATACTATCTATATTGATTTTTGCAATTTGATAGTTTTTTAAAACTTCGTTTGAATACCAAACATCGAGCCATTTGCTCGCCACATTATATGATAATTCATTTTTATAACTTTTTAAATCTAGTTCTGAAAGTACATATTCTTCTTTTTGAAGATTCATTTTATATTTTCGTTTTCCGCCAATTTGCATGAGTTTTGTAACTTGAAACCACAATTGATTGCCATACATACTTGTAAATAATGATTTATCAGGCTTTACTAAATCCAAATATTTGCTGTGAAATAAAAATACTTTGGTTGTTAAAAATAGGATTGGGACGATAACTTGATGTTTGCTCATCAAATTTTTCTATATCTACATTTAATTTATAGGCTTTAAGATAAGAATTGTTTAACAAAGATTTTTCAATCGATTGTTTAATATTTAATTGTGAATATGACTCAAAAATACTCGTAAATATTACTATTAATAAAAAGTATTTACGAATATTTTTAACAAGAAACCGCATAAATATTTAAACTAATAAATTAGTGAAAATTGTTTATTTTAAACTGGTACTGTACTTTTAGTAATATTTCTAAAAGTGTAAGAGTTAAATATATGTCTTCTTGCAAAACGAGAAATTGCAGTTGAAGTATTCATATTGTTATAAACACTTTTAGGAACACCAAAATATTCGTATTCAGAGCCATTTTGAAATGTAACTTTCAAAGTTTGCCCTTTATATTTATAGTTGCTAATTCCAGAATTTGTAATTATATCAGTATATTCTTCAGAATTTGCTGCATGAGTTTCAGGCGAAATACTTACTAATAATTGATAAGCGTCTATGATAGATTGGCTTTTCAGTTCGGCTTCAGCTTTTTGAGCTTCATCTTGAAATTTATCAGGATGCCATTCTTTGATTAAATTTCTGTAAATTGTTTTTAAACTAGCTAAATCTGTATCTTGCGTAAGATTAAATAATTTTTTTGATTCAATAATTTTTTTCATAAAACATTTTTTCTATCTAAAATTTACTTTAAATAGTATTTGACATTCATTTTTTTTACAAATATATTAATTTTTTTAAGATTTTATGCTTTTTTTGTTTTAAGAAAATGTACTAAAATGATTTAATCAAAAATAACTCACTTTTTTTTGAAATTTAATTACTTTTAAATTTTTAAAAAGAACTAAGAAGTTATATTTACGATAATTTTTAAAATCATAATCAGTTTTTTTTAAAAATAAATTATATTGAGTCCATTAAATATTTACAATTAAATTTTTAGAAAACCCCTTTCTTATTTCCCCAATGGGGAAAAGTTAAAAAGGAATTGTAATTATTTATTGTACTTTATATAAAAACAAAGTAAACGACTTAATCATTTGAAAAAAATATTTTCAATTTATGCTCTTATTGTTTTTTTAGTAATATTCCTTATATTATTACCTTTTTTCTATTTATTTATTTATTTCAAATCTTGCAGAAATATAGTGCATTGGATTTATAGAATTTGGGGGTTATCGGTTATGTTTTTATGTGGATTAAGGTATAAAATTATTCGTAAATCGAAGTTAGATTCTAAGCAAAACTATATTTTTTGTGCTAATCATACCTCATTTTTAGATATTCCGACTATGTATTGCGGGGTTTATCAAGATTTTTATTTTATCGGAAAAAGTTCGCTAGGCAAAGTACCTCTTTTTGGTCCTTTGTATAGAATAATGCATATTTTAGTAGATAGAAAAAGTAAGGATAGCAAACTTGAAACCATAACAAGAATTCGATCGGCTTTAGATGAAGGAAAAAGTATTGTTATTTTTCCTGAGGGTACAATTCCAAAAGTATCAATTAAGCCCGAAATGATTGTTTTTAAGGATGGAGCTTTCAAAATTGCCATTGAAAAAGGCATTCCAATTGTACCTGTTTCTATTCCTAATAATTACAAAATATTACCTGATGATGATAAATTTAATTGCCAAATATTATCCTGCAAAGTAATTTTTCATGAACCTATTCTTACAAAAGAAATGACACAAAATGATATGCTTGATCTAAAACAAAAAGTTTTTGAAATTATCGAAAGTGAATTGAAAATAAAGAAATGATTTGTGATTTGAGAGTGTTATTTTGGTTAAGATTAAAGGTAACCTCTAAAAACCCTTTTATTAATTTCAGTCAATTTCGTTATAAAATTTTCAATTTCAAGTCTGCATTTTATGTTTTCATAAAAGTCTGACTG
>REAG01000368.1 GCA_004294265.1 Cytophagales bacterium
TACACATTCGGGCAAAGAAGCTACACATAGCGAAACTTTTACTATTCCAACAGACGCTACAATTGGCGAATATCATTGTATTATGAATTTGCTTGATGCAAACGGTAATGAATCTGGCGAATTTATTTTAGCAGTTGAAGTTAAGTAAGTTAGGTTGCTAATTATTAATATTTTAAGAATTTTTCATTCCCCATATTTTAAATCAATATGGGGTTTTCTTGTATTTTTGAATTTATCTGTTTTTGCTCAAAATTTAATTTTAAAAGGTAAAATTATAGATGAAAAGTTTATGCCTTTAGCTGGTGTTGTAATCGAAATTCACGAAACAAATCAAGCGGTTTTAGGCAATAATGATGGTTTTTATGAATTGAAAAATATTAAACCAGGGACTTATCACATTCACTATAATATGATAGGATTTCATAACGAATCTTTTCAGTTAGAATTAAAAGAAAACACCAATTTTGATATTCAAATGCATGAATCAGCAAACGAATTGCACGAAGTTGTGATAGAATCTAATCTACAAAAACAGTCCGAAAAGGAATCTTCTGTTGCTATTGAGCGAGTTGATAAAGAGTTTTTTCAGAAAAATACGGGTACAACTTTTATGGCTACACTCGAAAAATTGCCTGGTGTGAGTTCCATAAATATGGGTGTAGGAATTTCAAAGCCTGTCATTCGTGGTTTGAGTTTCAACAGAGTGGTAGTTTCTGATTATGGTATCAAGCAAGAAGGACAGCAATGGGGTTCGGATCATGGCTTAGAAATTGATCAATATAACATAGATAATGTAGAAATTTTGAAAGGTCCAGCTTCACTTATGTATGGTTCGGATGCTATGGCGGGTGTAGTAGCCATTACGCATCCAAAAAATATGCCTCAAAATACACATTCTGGGCATATTCAAACGATTTTAAGAACCAACAACGATACTTATGGACTGACTGCAAACGCTAAAGGAAATGCAAATGGCATTAATTATAAAATTCAATTAACAGGTTTAGAATATGCCGATTATAAAGTGCCAGCCAATACTTTTATATATCAAGGATTTAGGTTTCCAATCGTAGAAAATAGGCTTAAAAACACAGCTGGAAACGAAAAACACGTCAATTTTACAGTTGGTATAAATAAAAACTGGGGATATTCGCATTTTACTATTTCTAATTTTAATCAAAATGCTGGACTTTTTGCAGGTGCAATTGGCAGACCACAGTTTTATAAACTTACTGATGATGGCAATTGGAGAGACATAAATTTACCTTCGCAAAATATCAACCATTTTAAAGTAATAAATAATACAAATATTAAGCTAAAAAATAATTGGTTGGAGTTTGATTTTGGTTATCAAAATAATTACAGACAAGAAAACTCCTTACCACATGCTCACGGGCAAGGTCCAGCTGCGGTTGGCACAAAAGCTGTTTCTTTTAAGTTGCAAACCTTGAGTTTGAATAGTCGTTTTTACACAAAAAATTTTAAAATATTAGATGCTATTTTTGGATTGCAAAGTAGTTTTCAAAATAATAAAATAGGTGGTTATGAGTTTTTAATTCCTAATTTTAATTATTTTCAAATGGGAGCATTTGTGATTGAAAAATATAAAATCAATCCACAGCTTTTTGTAAATGCAGGAGCTAGAATAGATTTTGCCACTTTGCAAACACAATCTACACAAGTTGCGGTGTATGATAATCCAAAAAATCCAATAAATTTCATTGGTTTTCAAACTCGAAACGAAGCACTGGATAAACGTTGGGCAAATGTGTCGTTTTCTACTGGTTTGTCTTATTTACCTAGCGAATGGTTAAAATTAAAATTGAATATAGGCAAAAGTTATCGCAATCCAACACCACAAGAACTTTCTGTAAATGGGGTGCATCATGGCACTTTTCGGCACGAAAAAGGCGATATAAACTTACTTCCCGAACATGGCTATCAGTTTGATTTAGGTGCTTTTGTAGAATATAAAAAAGTGTATTTTTCGCTAACTCCATTTTTTAATTTCTTTGAAAACTACATTTATTTACGTCCTACAGCTCAATTTTCTACTTTGCCCGATGGCAGACAATTGTATCAATTTTCGCAATCGAAAGCCACACTTTGGGGTGGGGAAGTGGCGTTGGAATATAAGCCCATTAAAAATATAAAACTGAGTTCTAATGCAGAATATGTGTTTGCAACAAATTTGGATGCGAATTTACCATTGCCCATGATTCCGCCTTTTTGCTCTCAAAACGATTTGGAATACGAGTTTTTTAAACCATTTAACGGCTTTGTGAAATGGAATACAGCTTATTATTCAACTCAAAATCGCACAGATAGAAACGAACTTGAAACCGATGGGTATATGCTAAATCATCTTTCGTTAGGCATAAAACCAGCTAATAAAAACCTTAAATTTAATGTTTATTTCCAAGTTCAAAATGTGTTTAATACACAGTATTTCAATCATTTAAGCCGATATAGATTTCTTGGGTTGCCCGAAGCAGGTAGAAATTTTGTATTTACAGTAAACGTTGGAATTTGATAAGTTTATTTTTGGTTTGTAAAGTAATTTTGTTTAATTTTATTTGTTAAAATCGTAATGTTT
>REAG01000369.1 GCA_004294265.1 Cytophagales bacterium
AACAAAATCCTAACAAACCAAAAAACACTCCCAAACCAACGCCTTTTCCACTCTCTGAGTGGTGAAGTCTGGAGACTTCTATCAATACAAAATCACAAGTATCGCTTCGCTTATACTTGCGATAGTTTTACTTTTTTTATAGACTTAAACCAGTTGGAGAAACACCACTAATGCGTGAGGCTTGTCCAATGGTTATTGGTTTTATTTTCAACATTTTTTGCCTTCCTTCTGCCGAAAGAGCATTCACACGTTGGTAATCAAAATTATCAGGAATACGAAAATCCTCCAATTCGTGCATTTTTCTTACCATTTGTTTTTCTTTTTCGATATAAGTTTCGTATTTGATATTGATTTCTACTTGTTGTGTAACTTCATTTCCAAACTCCTCTGTTATTTCTTTTAATGGTTCAAAAATAGTTTTCAAATTATCAAAAACGATTTCAGGGCGTTTGATAAGCGTTTGAACTTGTATTTTTTCACGAATTTCTGCTGATTCCAAAGATTGCAAACCTTTATTGATTTCGTCAGGGCTTACTTTCATCTGTGGCAAAATTCTTTCCATTTCAGCAATTTTTCGTTTTTTCTCTAACACATTTTGATAACGAATACTATCTGCCAAACCAATTTGATATGCCATTTCGGTCAAACGCAAATCTGCATTATCTTGACGCAACAAAATTCTATATTCAGCCCTTGAAGTAAACATTCGATAAGGCTCTTCTGTGCCTTTATTTATCAAATCATCAATCAAAACACCAATATAAGCATCTGCACGACTTAAAACAAAAGCAGGTTTCTCGTGTACTTTCAAATGTGCATTGATACCTGCCATCAAACCTTGGCAAGCCGCTTCTTCATAGCCTGTTGTACCATTGATTTGTCCTGCAAAATACAAATTATCGATAATTTTGGTTTCCAAAGTCATTTTTAATTGTGTCGGAGGAAAATAATCGTATTCAATCGCATACCCTGGACGAAACATTTTTGCATTTTCAAAACCTTCAATTTTTTGTAAGGCTTTGTACTGCACATCTTCAGGCAAAGAAGTAGAAAAGCCATTAACATAAATTTCAACCGTATTCCAACCTTCTGGCTCGATAAAAATCTGATGTCTGTCTCTTTCTGCAAATCTTGTAACTTTATCTTCTATAGATGGACAATAACGAGGTCCTAAACCTTTAATTCTCCCTGAAAACATAGGCGATTTTTCAAAACCTGTTTGTAAAATAGTATGTACCTCAGGATTTGTATAAGTTATCCAGCAACTTCTTTGTGTTGTGAGATGTGGTGTATTAGAATAAGAAAATTTTTCAGGATTTTCCTCGCCCGGTTGTTCTTCAGTTTTAGAATAATCAATGGTTCTACCATCAATTCTTGGTGGTGTACCCGTTTTCATTCTCCCTGCCTCAAATCCAAGTCTTACAAGTTGTTCAGTAATACCATAAGAAGCCTTCTCTCCTACTCTACCACCTCCAAATTGTTTTTCGCCAATATGAATTAAGCCGCCCATAAAAGTTCCACTTGTCAAAACAACAGATTTTCCTTTTATTTCGATGCCCATTTGTGTTTTTATTCCTACGATTTTGTTGCCTTCAAACAATAAACTTTCGACCATTTCTTGCCAAAAATCTACATTAGGATTACGTTCTAACGCCAAACGCCATTCTTCAGAAAATCTCATTCTATCTGATTGACATCTTGGACTCCACATAGCTGCACCCTTAGAACGATTTAACATTCTGAATTGAATCATTGTCAAATCAGAAATAATGCCTGACATTCCCCCTAAAGCATCAATTTCTCTTACAATTTGACCTTTAGCAACGCCACCCATAGCAGGATTACAAGACATTTGACCAATTTTAGTCATATCCATTGTTAATAAAAGCACTTTAGAACCCATTTGTGCAGCAGCGTGAGCGGCTTCGCAACCTGCGTGTCCTGCTCCTACAACAATAACATCATACTCTTGAAACATTTTTTTAGTCTAATTTTTGGTGCAAATATAATATTTTTTTCAAGAATATAAAAATTTATTTAGGAATTTTGAGGATTGCAATCAACAAAGAGACAAAAAATAAAATGTAAATAATTGATTTTTGATTATTTACAGAATATTTTAGAAAGTATTTTGAGTTTTAAAGTGCTTTACTTATATTTGCAATGTAGAAAATATTGTACTATTTATTATTACTTATTTTATAAAGTTATCCCCTATACACAACAACATATTTAGAAGTAAATAATTGACTATAAACAAGTTAAATGATATTTATTATTATTTTATGTAGTCAATCAAGACATATCAACAATGTTTTTAAGAAAATTATAAAAACAAAAAAAATGGAAAATAATAATTTATTAGATACTAAAACAGTCAATAGTAATGAAGTTTTAGGGAATGGTAAAAAGTATATTGTACCTTTATATCAACGTGATTATTCTTGGAAAGAGGATAATTGGGAAGACTTATGGGCAGATATTTTTTAGACTTTGGACACACCTCTCTACTCCTACAATAATTTGTATGATTTTTTTATTTTTTTTGATTAGTTTTTTTTGATTTTCGGTCATTTTCTAT
>REAG01000370.1 GCA_004294265.1 Cytophagales bacterium
ATGTATTGTTTTTAGATGCAGATGTTGAAATTACACCTTCGTTATTTTCAAATGCTTTACATCAAATGAATAATAGTAATGTTTCAATTTTAAGTCTTTTTCCTGATCAAAGAATGAAGACATTATCCGAAAAATTAATTGTTCCTTTAATGCACTATTTATTACTTTCTTTGCTTCCTTTAAGATTAGTTAAAACCTCAAAACAAAGTAGTTTATCAGCTGCAAATGGTCAGTTTATTTTTTTTGAAAAGTCTGTTTATTTAAAATTTAATTTCCATGAGCTTGTTAAAAGTAATATTTTAGATGATGTTAATATTGTTATAATTGCAAAAAATAATGATATTAAATGCGAAACATTACTTGCAAATAAACAAATTTTTTGCAGAATGTATGATTCATTTGATGCTGGAATACAAGGTTTTTCTAAGAATTTATACTTAGGTTTTGGGAAAAATATAATTGGGATTTCTATTTATTTTGTATTTATACTATGGGGATATTTTTTTATTTTTTTATCAAATAATATTTTTTTGATTATGGTTTCATTACTATTTATTTTGATTCAAAGAATATTTATTAGTATTTTGTCAAATCAATCTATTATTCAAAATTTAATTTTTCATCCCATACAGTTATTTTTTTATCAACTTATAGCCATACAATCCATTTATAAACATACATTTGGAAAAATATATTGGAAAAATAGAACAATATGAGTGCCACAATTAGAATAGTTATTTTATTTATCTTACATATTGTAGGAATTATTGGTTTTTGCTTACCTCAATATCAAGCCCTTTTTGTTAATATTACTCCTATTCATTTAATTATTATTTCAATTGTACTATTTTGGGAAAAATCAATTTTAAATGTAATGTTTTTGGCTTTTTTTATTCTTTGTTCTGCTGTGGGTTTTGGAGCTGAAGTTTTGGGCGTGAATAAACATTTTATTTTTGGAAATTATCATTATTCTTCTGCTTTGAGTTATTCCTTTATGGGAGTTCCGTATATAATTGGTTTGCTTTGGGTTTCCACAACGTATGCCTGTAATCAAATTTCAATGGGTTTATTTCCTCACACACATTGGATTAGCATATTTGCAGCAGCATTACTTATGACAGGATTTGATTTTATGATTGAACCTTTTGCCGTTAAATATGGACTTTGGTCTTGGCAAAATGGTATCATTCCTGATTTGAATTATTACTCTTGGTTTGGAATTGGTATTGTGGTTAGTTTGCTTTATCATAAAATGGTAAATGATAAATCAAATTCAATAAGTTCGTATTTTCTACTTTGTCAAATTGTATTTTTCCTGGTTTTAAAAAATATTTAAGTGATAAATAATAAAAAAGTTTTAATTGTTGTTGGCACAAGACCAAATTTTATAAAAATTACTCAATTTGAGGATTGTTTTTCTCTATATCCTCATAATGATTTTAAAATTGTTCATACGGGTCAGCATTTTGATTTTAATATGTCAGATATTTTTTTTAGTCAATTAAAAATTCGTAAACCTGATTTTTTTTTAGGAATTCCTGCCGGCTCACCTACTTTTCAAATGGGAATGATTATGATAGAACTTGAAAAAGTTTTTGATAGTTATTTGCCTGATTTAGTGGTAGTTGTGGGTGATGTAAATTCAACTTTTGCAGCTGCTTTTGCTAGTTATAAAAAAGGAATTAAAATTGCTCATCTTGAAAGCGGTTTGAGGAGTAACGACCGAGAAATGCCTGAAGAAATAAATAGAATTCTTACGGATGAAATTTCAGATTATTTCTTTGTAACGGAGCAAAGTGGTTATGACAATTTGATAAAAGAAGGAAAAAAAGAATCCCAGCTTTTTTTTGTAGGAAATACCATGATTGATACTTTGGTAGCTTTTCAAAAAGATATAGACAAATCTGATATTTTAGAAAAGTTAAATATCTCACAATCAGCGTATTGTCTAGTTACAATTCACAGACCGAGTAATGTTGATGAGCTAGAAAATTTACATTATACATTAGAATTATTACATAAAATTTCTAATAAAATTAAAATTGTTTTTCCAATTCATCCTCGCACCATTCAAAAAGCTGAAAAATTTGGATTTAAAAATAAATTAATTTCTAATGAAAATATTATTTTAACTGATCCTTTAGATTATTTTGGATTTCAAAAATTAGTTAAAAATGCACGATTTGTTTTGACCGATTCGGGCGGAATTCAAGAAGAAACAACTTTTCAGCAAATTCCTTGCTTAACTTTACGCAAAAATACCGAGCGACCCTCCACAGTTACCATTGGCAGCAACCAATTATTGGCATTTGATGAAGCTGAAATTTTAAGTAAAATCAATGAAATACTTTCAAATAAATCCAAATGCGGAGCGATACCTCCACTTTGGGATGGATTAGCAACCAAAAGGATTGTTGAGATAATTAGTGAGTTTTAGCCAAAACATGGATTATTAATTAAGTTATTGTCTTCAATTTTATAATATTAACCTGACGTGTATTTATCTATAATTAATTTTTTATAACTTATTGATAATCAACACTTTACGTGTAATAAATTTATAGATATATTGACGTCAAG
>REAG01000371.1 GCA_004294265.1 Cytophagales bacterium
AAGGCGTTTTGCCAAAAGACTATGCAAGACCAGCCTTGGACAAACAAAGATTGGGAGAATTGATAGACTTAATTGGTTCTATCACATTAAGCAAGGGCAAAGACGGAAAAGGAAAAGATATTTTAGGTTGGGTATTTGAATATTTCCTAGGACAGTTTGCAGATGCCGAAGGCAAAAGAGGCGGACAGTTTTATACACCACAAAGCATTGTAAAAATATTGGTTGATATGCTTGCACCCGAACCCGAAAAACGTGTTTATGACGGTGCTTGCGGAAGTGGTGGTATGTTTGTGCAAAGCGAACGTTTTATTGAAATACACGAACACCGCAAAGGGAAAATATCCATTTTTGGGCAAGAGAGTAACCCAACTACGTACAAATTGGCGAAAATGAATTTGGCTATCCGTGGTATTGATGCTAAAATAGAATTGGGCGATACTTTGATGAACGATAAATTCCCTGAATTGAAAGTGGATTATGTAATTGCCAATCCTCCTTTTAACGTAAGCGATTACAATATAAATAAAGCCGAAACACACAAATGGAAATATGGCGTTCCGCCAACAGGAAACGCTAACTACGCTTGGTTGCAATTGTTCATTAGCAAATTGGCACCTTATGGAACGGCAGGAGTTGTGTTGGCAAATGGAAGTATGAGTTCTGAAATTGCCACCGAAGGGCAAATAAGAAAAGAATTAATTGAAAACGACTTGGTGGATTGTATGGTTTCTTTGCCTTCGCAATTGTTTTACAACACACAAATACCAGCGTGTTTGTGGTTTTTAGCTCGTAACAAAGAAGGCAACAACAAATTAAGAAACCGTAACAACGAAATACTTTTTATTGATGCCCGAGAATTAGGCACAATGATAAGCCGTAAACAAAAAGAGTTAAGCGAAAAAGATATTGCCAAAATTTCGGACACTTACCACAATTGGAGAAAATCGTCTGAAACAGGATTAGCAGGGTTTAAGGATTACCAAAATGTACCTGGCTTTTGTAAAAGTGCAACCATTGAAGATGTACGCAAAAACAACTACATACTTACGCCAGGCAGATACATTGATTTTAAAGAAGTAGCCGAAGATGGAATTGCCTTTGACGACAAGATGCAAACGCTTTCAGCCACACTTTCTGCACAGATGCAAAAAGCCAATGATTTGGACGAAGCCATTAAACTAAACCTTTCTAAAATCGGAATAGAAATATGAGAGAAACAGTAAACATATATTGTGACGAAAGTTGCCATTTGCAAAACGATGGTGAAGCTGTAATGGCTATTGGGGCTGTGTATTGCCCTGCTGCAAAAAAGAAAGAAATTTTTGAACGATTATTTGAGTTTAAGCAAAAACACGATTTAATACCCAAGCATAAAAAAAACGAGAAAGACAACAGGGCTTATTATGAATTGAAATGGAACAAAGTTTCAAAATCTAAATTGGAGTATTACAAAGATGTAATCAATTATTTTTTTGATGATGATGATTTGCACTTTAGGTCTTTGATTGTTGCCAACAAAGCAAAAATTGAATACGAAAAATTTAATCATACACACGACACGTTTTATTACAAAATGTATTTTGGAATGTTAAAAGCAATTCTTAATCCTGATTTGGCTCACTACATTTACATTGATATAAAAGATACCCGAAGCAAAGAGAAAGTGCATAAATTGGAGCAGGTGCTACGCAATGATAAATACGATTATGCCAAAGAAATAATTAAACAAGTGCAACAAGTACGTTCACACGAAGTAGAATTAATACAATTGGCGGACTTACTAATTGGTGCAATGGCTTATATAAACGGAGGAAAAAATGAAAGTAATCCTAAAAATGAATTAATAGAATTGATAAAGCACCGTTCAAAATATTCGCTTATAAAATCCACACTTTTAAGAGAAAGCAAGTTCAATATTTTTATTTGGGAACCTCAAAAACCATACTTTTTATGATAGAAGAAAAAGAATTGGTTTTCCCTGATTTGATATTTTTAAACGACTATGCAGGCGATTTTAAAAGTTATTTCAAAGCTGTTTATGCTGTTTTTGAAAACGATTTTATTAAAAACCAACCCAAGTACGAAGGATTAAAAGTAGCGGTTCGCAAATACCCCGAAGTAGATGGATTGCATCGTACTTTTTACCACATTACCCACGAGGGAGAAGATGAAAACAATCGACAACCCGATATAAGAAGGATGGAACGGATACGCTATCCAAAATTTGTGATTGATAACAATACACACAACCAAATATTGATTTGGAAAAACAAAAGAGGCAAAGACGAACGTATTGTATTATTTAACGAAGCCGAAAATTATGTAGTGATATTAACCGACCGTACAGAGTATTATATGTTTATAACGGCATATTATATAGAAACCGAACACCGAAAAAGAAGCCTGCTAAAAGAGTATGAAACCTATATAAAAGCCAAAACCGCTTAGCGGAACTAAACGGTTTCTGATACTCCTTTAACACTTACAGTATTGCTACTTG
This sequence comes from Cytophagales bacterium, assembly GCA_004294265.1. Taxonomy (GTDB): domain Bacteria; phylum Bacteroidota; class Bacteroidia; order Cytophagales; family UBA9547; genus REAG01. The sequence continues at coordinate 2,501 of REAG01000371.1, forward strand.
GTTACTGAGCTGGTGCAAATGTAATACAAATATTTAGAATGATGCAAACTTTAATCAAAAGAAATTATAAATGA
>REAG01000372.1 GCA_004294265.1 Cytophagales bacterium
TAAAAATCCATATTCATATACTTTGGGTTCAATTTTGGAAGCCAATATTTTCAAACTTTCTCGCAAATCTTCCATTAGTTTTGAGTATATATCATCTTCACTTTTATTGTTCATTCGTTTTTCAGATCTACCTTGAAAATATTCTCTAATGTCGTATAAAGAGGCGTTTAGTGTTTCAGTTTTTAACTCCGAAATAGGAATTTTTTTAATTTCTTGATGGTAATATTCCCAAAGTTTTTTACCAGCTTCAAATACTTTTTCTGCTTCTGCGGAGAAAATTAGTGGTGTTTTTCTTAAAGGTTCTTTTTGAAATAATTCGCTTTCTTTATCTTCTTTGAGTTTACCTTGAATAAAATTTACCATAAAATTTGATTCAAAATTATCTCTAGCGTTTACTGAATTTTCGGAAAATGGAATCCAATTATTAGTGCCATGTTTGGCAGTAATCCTATTTTGCCCATGAAAAAGTGCAAAAACTAAACAATCATTTTGAAAGTTTTTATCTTTTTCCCATTTTATATTTGGGTGTAAAAACTGATCTCTATCGTTAAGCCAAGTTGCATTTATACAATGACGAATAGAAAAGTAAATACAAATCTCAAGTAAATTTCTTTTTGTTATAAAATATTTAGTCGCATTATTTAAAGTTCCATTTTTATTCATTTTACATAAACTACTTATATGTAAATATGCATTATTTTGATAATCTGGACCATTATTTCCTGTATAACCTATAATATGATTTTTATTTTTTAATTCAAATTTACTTATCCATCCTGTAACTCGCTTAATATTTATATCAGTATAAAAAGATTTTTTTCCTAAGTTTAACCCATTTTTATTGTAAATGTCTGTTTCAATTTTATTAATTCTATTTCTACTTTTCAAATCCCAAATTAAAAAACCGATAGGGAAATTTCCGCTTACATTATCAAAACTTGTTGCAGGAACAATGAATCCTGACTTAAATTTTGCATCAAATATTTTTCTAAAATCTTTAAACCCATCGCCATTAATATATTTTAATTTACTAAAAACTGCCATATTGCAATCTGGAATTTCCTCATTAATTCTGACAAAAAACTGAGCAAATAACTCTCGTATAGCTAAGCCTAATATATCTTTATATTTATTCCAAATTTTACTTTCAGTTGCAACACTTATTTTATTTTTTCTATCGCCTATAACAGAAACACTCCCTGCCTCCGCATATGGCGGATTTATATATACAACCATCTTTTTTCGTTTTTCAGGATTAGTAATAACATCCAATAAACTTTTTGGTAATTTATCAAAACTATCATTCAAAAAATCAAACTGAAAAACATGATCTTCTAATAAATTTGCTCCGTTTTGAATTCGGTCTTTCATCACATCTACATCTTGCCTGTCGAGTGTGGAAGCCCAAATATGGTTTTTATTTGTAAGTCCTGCCAATAAATTGCCTGTTCCCGCTGCACAATCCCAAATGTAATATTCGTCTTGCCAATCTTGACCTAGCACGTCTGCAAGGTATTTTTGGGATAATTCCACCCAAATTTGTGGCGTAAAAAAACTTCCTTTTCGCTCTCTAACATCTTGCGGAACTAATAAATCTCTGCGTTCGACAATATAATCCCAATATTGTTCTTTGGGCGGACGTTCATATTTGAGCCAAAATTGGGTGTGGGCTTTTTGTTTGTCGTTGAATCGGGTAGTTTTTGAGCCAAACATCCCCATATCGTCCAGTTTTTTTTCTAATTCATAAAAATCTTGTTTTAGAATAACCGAAAGTTTTTCTTTTAATGTTTCGTTTTCGCTCGATAGCAAATCAGCTAAATAAAAATCACCATCGATGATATTATTTTTCTTTGCAATTTCCCAATTTATTACAATGGTTGGCTTCACAGCTCCAAGCCATTTGTTGTAAATAATCATAAAATTGTTTTTATCGATTTGGGTTTTGGTAACGCCAAATTTACCAACCACAAAATTATCTTTTATAAATGTAGTGAGCTCTTGGTTATCGGTTTCATAATTAAAAAGTAAAGCATTGACATTTAAAATATTTATTACTTTATTGAGTAATAATTTAAACTCTTTTGTTTCATAATTTGAAGGCGTTACATTCCAATTAAAATCATTTTGATAAAAAATTTCACTAATTTCAGAATAAGGAATGAAGGCAATTTTTTCGGCATCGAAGGCACCTACAAAAGCTGGAGGTAAGAATTTATCAAAAGTGCGGGCTTTACCAATCGTAAGAATTAGCTGAACAATCGATTTTTGAATATCCGAAATTCCTTTTTTGGCTTCAGCCCAAAATAAAGATTCGTGATCAAGTTCAAGCTCCGAGTTTGAACTTTCGGAAAGCATACTAACGCAAAAATCTACGTTTCCGATGATTTTGGTGCAGTCATACATCCAAAAATAATCTTGGGAAATTTTATTTTTTAATTCTTCTTCTCGAATGTTGGCGTAAGACATCTTTTTTATTACTTTTTTAAAAATCCATATTCATATACTTTGGGTTCAATTTTGGAAGCCAATATTTTCAAACTTTCTCGCAAATCTTCCATTAGTTTTG
>REAG01000373.1 GCA_004294265.1 Cytophagales bacterium
CACGAACAGATACTTCTACATATAAAAATCCTGATAATGATGAAAGAGGTGTTTGGATACCAATACCTATTTATGCAAATCATAAATACGATGCTGATTATCAAATTATAAAACCAAATGGTATCATATTAAACAGACCAAAAAATAATTATTGGCGTTTAAGTGAGGACACAATGAAAAAACATATTGAAGAAAATAGATTATGGTGGGGAGAAGGTGAAAGTTATCCGATGATAAAAAGATTTTTAACGGAAGTACAAGATGGATTAGTACCAAAAAGTATATTTTATTATGATGAGGTTGGAGGAAATCCACATGGTGATAGTGAGGTAAAACTATTATTTGATACAGAAAAACTTTTTGAAAATCCAAAATCTGTTAAACTAATTAAACATTTTTTACAAATAGGCACATCTTCCTCCGACATCATTCTCGACTTCTTCGCAGGCAGTGGCACAACAGGCGATGCGGTGATGCAACTCAACGCAGAAGATGGAGGCGATAGAAAATTTATTTTGGTACAAATCGATGAAAAAATAGACGAAAAGAAAAACAAAACGGCTTTTGATTTTGTAAAAAATGAACTTGAGACAGAACCTACTATTTTTGAAATTACCAAAGAGCGTTTGATACGTGCATCTGCTAAAATCAACAAAGAATTAGATACAAAAATAAACAATATAGCCCTAAAAATCAAAATTTTAAATGCTGAAATACAAACTGAACCGACAAAAACAGCAATAATTACTCAAAAAGAAGCCATTAAAAAGATTGAAAAACAGAAAACAAAAAATTATTTCAAAGTCTTTGAAACGATGCCGATTTGGGAAGATTATGATTTTGAGGCAGATAAATTGGTAGAAAATCAAAAACTATTTGACCAAAGCAAACTCACAGAAGATGATAAAAAAGCGTTGCTCATCACTTGGAAAACTTACGATGGCATTGCACTTACACAAAGTTTAGCAAGTGTTGATCTTGGTGGATATATTTCGTATTATGGCAATAATAAACTTTATTTTATAGACAAAGGTTTCACAACTAATAATCTTGTGAATCTGTTAGGAAAAATAGATGAAGATAAAAATTTTAATCCTACTTCTATTATTGCTTTTGGGTATCATTTTGATAGTAAAAACTTGCTTGAATTGTCTGAAAGTGTAAAATCTTACAGAAATAGAAAAAATATTGATATTGATTTTATAACAAGGTATTAGTTTTGAGTCAAAATCAAAGCGAAACATTAAAATTAAAACTTAAAAAAATGAAAGGATTTAACTTTGAAAAAAACCTTGCACATCAAAAAAATGCAGTAGAAAGTACATTGTCTATTTTTGATGATTTGCAGGTGCATAATTCGCCTGAAATCAATAAAAATATTATCAATCCTATTTATAACGATATTACAAAAAGATATGGTAGTTTTGATAATCGAATATTGCCTTTTGGAAAATACCGCGATAACATCAAAATACAACAAATCAAAAATAATATTGATGAAAAGCCAAATCAAAATAGTAATATTATCGATATTATGATGGAAACGGGCACAGGCAAAACCTATACTTATACACAAACAATTTTTGAACTCAATAAAAAATATGGTATTTTTAAGTTTATTGTGGTGGTGCCTACTTTGTCTATCAAAGCGGGAACGATTGATTTTTTAAAATCTGAAAGCAGTAGAGAGCATTTTAAAGAGCAGTATAACAAAACCCTTCATTTACACATTGTAGAAAGTCAAAAAAGCAAGAAAAATAAAAAATCATCAATACCAATTGCTATCACTAATTTTGTGAAATCAGGGAATTTTGAGAAAAATAACATTCAAGTAATGATTATCAATACAGGAATGATTAACTCTGATACAATGCAAAAAAGTTTTGATAAAGAACTTTTTGATAAATACAATGTTCCTTTTGATGCTATTGCAGCCATCAAACCTTTTATGATTATTGACGAACCACATAAATTTGGACAAAGCAATAAAACATGGGAGAACATTCAAAAAATACAACCACAATTTATTTTGCGTTATGGTGCTACATTTCCAGACAAAGAAATTGAACAAAAAAATATACTTACAGGCAAAAAAGATAAAATAAAAGTCAAAGATTATCATAATTTAGTCTATCAACTTACGGCTGTAAATGCTTTTAATCAAAATTTGGTAAAGGGAATTACTGGTCATATTACTGAATTTGATAGTGGTAAAAATGCAGTAGTGAAATTTGTCGATTCAGACGGAAAAGAAGCAAGTTTTGAATTGACAGAAAATAATAAAAAAACAACGATTAAAATTGCTGCAAAAGAAAGTTTGGAAAAAGTGCATACTGAAATGACTAACTTAACGATAGAAAACATCAATAAAAGTGCAGTTATTTTATCAAATGGTTTGGAGATGAAAAAAGGAGACAAAATCAATCCTTATTCTTATGCTTCAACTTTGCAAGAGATGATGATTCAAAAAGCAATCGAGCATCATTTTAAACTTGAAAAAGAATTATTGACAAGAGCAATAAAAATAAAACCGCTCACACTTTTTTTTATTGATAATATCGA
>REAG01000133.1 GCA_004294265.1 Cytophagales bacterium
ACGCCATTTGATAATGTTAGACAAAAAGCTGCGGACTCAATCTATCTCTAAAATGTGATTTTTCTTACTGCTATTACACACTTTTTTGAACACTACCGAGATTCCCATTAGAATTTAAAATAAAATGTAAAATCAATCATTACTATAAACAAAAAAATGCACAAAAATCAAGAATTTGATTTTTGTGCATTTTTGTTTGAAGATTAATTAATTACTTAGAAACTTTTAAAGTTGTTGATTTTCCTTCAGAAATTACAACTATACTGTAAAATCCAATAGAAAAATCTTTAGTATCTAAATTAATCATAGTTTCATTTGCTACTAAATTTAACATTAAAGCTCCTTTACTATTATAAACAAATAACTTATCACCAACTTTTAAATTTTTAATTGTTAAAACATTTTCAAAAGGAACTGGAGAAATCTTAACACTAGAAACAACATTTTCAGTTGATATAATTGAAGTTGTGTTAATATCAAACTCAATAGTCAATTCTAACAATGGATTTCTTTGATAGGTTAAAGTTACAAAACCTTTTAAATCTGTTGTGCCAGGTACAATTTGAACAGATCCATCTGAAGAAACTGTTAAAGCTGAAGGTGGTGTTGCAGAAAAATTCACAAAATTTCCTCTAGTTAATAGATTTGGAAGACCATCATATTCTGGGAAAAATTTAGAAATAATTATCAATTGATCTTGATTTTGATTTAAAATAGGTAAAACATTATCACCGTCTAAGTTTTTTAAATCGTATCTCAATTCTGAACTATTGCCTGATACACTAATAACATTAGTAAATGTTAAGTTTTGATCAGAAGCAGAATAACCTAAAATAGTTACTAAACCTTTACCAGCATCGCTTGCTTCAATAAATCCTGTTAGTGAATTAACAATAACTAAATTTTTTCCAGCACCAATCGCTTCCCAAATCAAACTTCTATCTGTGGCTGTGCTTGGCAAAACAACTCCAGTAGCAGTAAATGAATGTCCAGGATAGGTTAAATTCATAAATGTATTTCCAGAAGTTGCTAATAATGCGGGTTCTCTTTGATTAGAAACTGTAATTACTACGATTGAGGTAATGCTTGAGTTTGGAAAGAATCCAGAAACTGTAACTAATCCGTTGCTATAATTTAGTGAAGATACTAGTCCTGTTATAGAATTAATTGAAACTAAATCTTTACCATTATAAACCGGGTTAGTAGGTTTTTGACTTAAAATAGACCAAACAATAGCTTGAGGTAATGCATTTACCTGTGGGCTAGTTGCTTCCATTTGTAACGTACCTGCAATTGTATTTAAGTTATTTGAACCACCAAAGCCAGAAATAGTTACTTGTTTTGCATATTGACCAGTAATTGTATAAACTAAAATAGCAGAAATTGAAGGATTTGAAAAAGATGATGCAGTAATTGTAACAATACCATTATCAATCGCAGTAATTTCTGTACTAGTTGCATTTACCGAAACTATATCTCTTGGGAAAACTCTTACAACAATACTTCCAGTTGCATCTAATGGCAGGAAGGAGGTGCCAATATTGCTAATCCCACCATTTGTTGTAATTGACAATCCTGAACTAGTTATCAAAACATTAGTTATAGGAACTACTTGTCCAGAAATCGTGATAACTAAAGATGAAGAAACCAATGGATTTGAAACAGATGCACCTACTACAGTTACCAAACCATTACCACTTTCTAAGGCAGTTAAAAATCCAGAACTATTAATTTTAGCCATTCCTTGTCCAGGTACCGTTAAAACACTCCATTCAATAAATTTATCGGTTGCATTTACAGGCACGAAGGTTGAAGATATCAAAATGGTACCACCTGCAACATTTATAAAGTTTCCATTTTGTGAAGCAATAGATAAACCTAAAACATCATATTCTTGTCCAGAAATTGTAACTGGAAAATATCCTTTAACTCCTGAGCCATCCGTTGAAGTACCGACAATAGTAATAACTCCGTTTCCATTACGTTGAGCAATAACTGTTCCTGAATTATTAACAGTAGCTATTCCTTCGCCTGGAGAAGTTAGTACAGACCAAATTATTGTTGGAATAGAAGCATTTGAAGGTAATACTAAAGAATTTAAGAATATGGCACCTCCAGCAGCACTTATAGTATTTGAGCCTGAAATTGAAATTGAATTTACAGATATTATCTGACCAGATATTGTTAATACTTTTATTGAAGATAACGAACCAGTATTTCCTGTGACTGTAATAACTTCATTCAATCCGTTTGCAGAAACTAAACCAGTACCATTTACTCTACCAATAGGAGTAGATGACCAAGTAACATTAGTACCTACATTTGCACCAACTGGACCAAATATTGCAGTCATTTGTGATGTACCGTTTAAAACTGAAATATTTGCACCATTTACAGTCATACTTGTTGCAGTTATGCCTTGTCCTGATATAGTTACTACTCTTTTTGATGTAACTGCTCCGTAAGAACCAGTAATTGTTACTGTTCCATTTCCGTCAGTATTGGCTTGTAACAATCCTGTAGAAGCATTTAAACTATTTTTATTAGTTGGGTCACTCATACTCCAACCTAGTGTAGTATTTTGATTGGCATTTGTTGGAAAATAAGGAGCTAACATTTGCAATGTTCCATTGGCAACAGTAATTTGATTTACTCCACCCATTCCATTAATAGTTGTAGAAGTTACTGGAATTCCTACAAATTGACCAGAAATTGTAATCGATTTAATTGCAGTTAATGAGCCAGCAGTTCCGGTAATTGTAACTATTCCATTAGTAACAGCTGATACAATACCAGTAGAAGGATTCACACTCGCAATAGAAGCATTTGAAGATGTCCAACCAACTGAGGTTCCTACATTTGCATTAGAAGGATTAAATACCACCGACATTGGAGTAGTTCCACTTTGAGTGGTTATATTAACACCATTCACAGTCATGCTTGTTGCTGTAATACCTTGTCCAGAAACTGTTACAACACGTCTTGAAACAACTGCACCATAAGAACCTGTAATAGTTATTAAACCATTCCCATCATTTTGAGCGGTTAATACTCCTGTAGAAATATTAAACAAGTTTTTGTTTGTAGGATCGCTCATAGACCAAACAAGTGTTGTATTTGAATTGGCATTTGCTGGAGAATAAGGTGCTAACATTTGTAAAGTTCCGTTGGAAGCTGTAATTTGATTTACACCACCTGTTCCATTTACAGTAGCAGATGTTACTGGAATTGCAAAACCACTCACTGTGATTGTTCTTATTCCTGTAACTGAACTTGTACTTACAGATGTCCCAGTTAAAGTTACTACACCATTTCCTACACCATTTAATACTACACTATTTGATGTTGTTGCACCAATTGAAGCTATTCCAGATGAAGGGAAAACAGACCAACTTACAGCAGGATTTGTTGCATTTGCAGGTAAAACTGATGCTGAAATACTTGTGCTACCAGTCGAAATAATGGTTTGAGTGCCAGATAATGAAACTGAACTTACTGGTACAAAAGATGCAGCTTGGTTTGTAATAGTAACTACATATCTAGAAACAAATGAGTTGTTTTGAACTGATGTGGCAGTTACAGTTACGTTTCCGTTTAATAATGCACTTACTAATCCAGTACTATTCACGCTAGCATTTGCGTTGTTTGTTGACCAGTTTACACCAGAAACACTTGCTGTTGTTGGTATATAGCTCAACTGCATTTGTAATGTACCCACATTTGTTGTAATTGTGCTTGAACTTGCTGTAATCGAAATTCCAGTTAATTGGTTGCTAACAGTAATTACTCTTGTTGCAAGTACAGAACCAAAAGCCGCTTGAACTGTTACATTTCCGTTATTTATGGCTGTTAATATACCTGTTGAAGCATTTAAAGATGCAGAATTACCTCCTATTAACGACCATACTGGAGTAGTATTTTGATTTGCATTTGCAGGAGTTAAACCTGTTGTTGTTAATTGCAAAATACCTAAATTAGTGGTAATAGAAGAAATACCTCCTACCCCATTGATTACAGCCGCAGTAACAGGAACATTTTGGCCTGAAACTGTAATTGTTCTTGTAGCTAAAACTGACCCAAATGCAGCTTGAACTGTGATTACTCCATTACTATTATTTGTTGCAGATAATAATCCAGATGTATTTATACTATTACCCAAATTTGGTAATAATAAAGACCAAGTCGGAACAATATTTTGATTTGCATTAACAGGAGTAATTCCAGTTGTGGTCATTTGTAAAGTTCCGTTAGCAGTATTGATTACTGAAATACCACCAATACCATTTACAACTGCAGATGTAACAGGTATATTTTGACCCGAAACTGTAATTATTCTTGTAGCTAAAACTGACCCAAAAGCTGCTTGCACAGTAATTACTCCATTACTATTAGTAGTAGCAGATAATAATCCTGATGCATTTATACTATTACCCAAATTTGGTGTTAGTAAAGACCAAGTCGGAATAATATTTTGATTTGCATTAACAGGAGTAATTCCAGTTGTGGTCATTTGCAAGGTTCCATTTGCTGTATTAATTACTGAAACATTACCAAGACCATTAATAACGGCAGCAGTAACTGGTATATTTTGTCCAGAAATTGTAATTATTCTTCTAGCTAAAACAGACCCAAAAGCTGCTTGTACAGTAATTACTCCATTACTATTAGTAGTTGCAGATAATAATCCTGATGAATTTATGCTGTTACCCAAATTTGGTAATAATAAAGACCAAGTTGGAGTTGTATTTGTTGCATCTATTGGTAAAAATCCTGTAACAGTCATTTGTAATGAACCATTTGCAGTATTAATCACAGATGAACCTCCCATTCCATTAATAGTAGCAGAAGTTATAAGTGAAGTCTGTCCTGAAATTGTTATTACTCTTGTTGCAGAAATTCCCCAAGCTGCATATGTAGATGTTACTGTTATTACTCCATTTCCACTATTCAATGCTGTAACTAAACCAGTGGTTGGATTAATACTTGCAATTGAACCAGAAATAGACCAACCAACAGTTGTACTAGTTGCATTTGCAGGACTAAAAGTAGATGTCATTGCAAGCGTTCCGCCTCCTGTAGTTATTTGATTAGTGCCTCCTGTTACCGTTGCAGATGTAATTGCTACACTTGAACTGGTTACGGTTACAACAACTCGACTTGTTACAGTTAAATTATCCAAAGAAGTACCTATTACTGTTACTCTACCTGCAGAAATTCCTGTTAATAATCCATTACTATTGATAGAAGCAATACCAGATGCTGGATTTAATGTCCAACTAGCATCTCTTACAGGTGCAATCAAAGGTAATACACCAGTTACAGTCATTTGCAATGTTGCTGAGGGTGCTACTGAGCGAACTCCACCTAAGCCATCAACTGTAATTGAAGTTACTGGAACATATTGTCCTGAAATTGTAACAACTAACTCTCCAAATACGGTAGGAGTAGCCACAGATGTTGCTCTTATTCTTACTGTGCCATTTGATACAGCAGTCATTAAACCAGATTGATTAATGATGGCATTTCCTGTTAGCGTTATTACAGACCAAGTTACTGACTTGTCAACTAAAATAGCAGGCAAAACTGTTTCATTAAATTGAATTAAACCTCCAGCTACATTTGTTGAATTTGCACCAGTCACAGTAACTCCACTTGCAGCAACTAAGGCATTTCCTCCACCCCAAAGTGTAAGCATAGCATTGGGTGGTACACTAATATTTCCTGTAATTGTACCCAAATCTTTCCAAAATAAATTATCAACAGATAAATAAGCTCTATTAGCAGTTGGCATATTTACACCACCAAATGAAAAAGTACGCATTCCTGTATTATCATTTGCTAACATCACACACACCGAACCATCAGGGTTTCTAAACGCATTTACATTTGTGCCTACTGGTTGTGTTACAGGAATGTGCCTTGCACCTCCAAAAACAAATTTATCCATGTGTTTGTAGGTATAATACATTTTAGCACTTTTACCTATTCCAATGTAATACCATCCAGAATTTTTACCCACACTTAAAGAAGTTGACACACCTGCAAAAATACCCATTGCGTTGTCCCATCCTTCAAAATTGGTAACGCCACCTTGAGAAGTTTCTGTTTGATAAATTGGAATACCAGGACCGCCATTTCCATTATGCTGTTCACCTCCAGGTCCAACCGTTGCAATAACACTTTGGCGCATTAAAGCTAAACCGCCATTTGATCTTGTATCTCTAGAATCAATTACAACATTCCCCCAACTTGGAGCAGCTTGACCTACTCCGTTTGCTGCATAGGCATGTATCGCATATCCAGCAAAATAATTCCGAACTTCTGGATCCGCTTGACAGGCTTTTAAATAATCATTTCCAGAATCTTGTCCTTGAAGTGTTTCTGCACCCCAAATAAAAGTTTTTAGTCCTGCTGCTGCTAATCTCCTACCCACTCTTCTTACGATTTCTACGTATTGAGAAGTGGTGTAAACTACTGATTGATAAGCTTGATTAAACTGTATTTCATTTCCAATACTTAAACCCCACACTTCAACACCTGATTTTTCTCTTAAACCCTGTACAAAAGCAACTGCATATTCAGCATATTCTTCATAATAAGTTGAATCTACCGTATTGGTAACAACAAAACCTGGTGCAAATTCAAATGGAGCATTAGGAACACCATACGAATTATTATATTTCACAAAACTTGGTGGGGAAAAGAAAGTAACCAAAAATCTTTCTACTCCTGCATCTTTTGCTTTTTTAAAGAAATCTACTCCCATTGCGGTGTAATCCAATTTTGTCTTATCTAATACAAACGGATCATTATTATCATTTTTGGGTTCAAAATCCCATATTCCTACTCGCATAGATTTTATACCAACATCTTTCAAATTTTCATAATAAGAATCGGTAAAACCGGTTCCACCATCATCTCCAAATATTTCGCAAACACCAAAAGGACTACCATCAATCGTTTGTCCTTTAAATCCATCAGCAAAGTTTGCATTAAGGTCGTTTGTTACTATTACATTTTGTGAAGAAGGAGGAGCTTGAACGGTTACTGTAAATGTTTTTGTTTTTGTGTTAGAACCACTAGCAACACCTGTTAAAGTAATTACTCCCGAAGCAGCACCACCTGTAGTGTATTGAATTATAGCTACCCCAGTAGTTGTATTAAATGATAAAACACTTGGAGAAAATGTACCAGCTGCTGATAAATTAACTGGATTATTGTTTTTGCCAGTAATTGGTGTAGAACCAGCATTAATACCTGTTATTGTTACTGTTTTGGGTCCTGTTTGCGTTGTTAAATGAAATGGATTTGGAGTCTCTCCAAAAACTACATTTGGGACTGGTAATGTACAACTTCCACTTCCAACCGCATCGCTACCTAAACGTAAATCGCTCATCGTTATTGTACCAGAATAAGGAGTAAATGTACCAGTTCCAATGGCTGATACCGTTTGACCAAAATTAAATAAGATTGTTTTGATTTTGGAAAAATTAAATTCAGGTCTTCCATTTCCTCCACAATTGCTCCATGGTTGACCATCAAAAGCACAAGGTGAACCCGTGTAACAAAAAGTGTAAGTTGTAGCAGTTGGTGTTACTTGAACATTGGCTTCAAGTCCATATCTATAACCATTTACATCCCACAAATCGATGGCAACTCCTAAATTTGGAAGGTTTGCAGGGTTAGTTGCACTCAGTTTTACACTAATATAGGGTGAAGTAGCAAAGTCAAATAATTCGCCACCGCCATAAGGTTTGTACCATACACCTGAAAAATAGCCAGGGGCTGTTCCATCTTTATTCATTGAAATACTCATAACACCGGTGGTAGTATTAATAGTTACCGTTTGTTGCGTACCTTGATTTTCGACAAACCATGTACCTGCAACTGTCGAAAATCTACCATCAGCTTGTGTTCCTGGATTTAAAGGTGCTCCAACAATTGTTTGAACAGTCATTGGTTCGATATATCCAGCCTGAGGTGGATTCAAAGCTTTCATTACAAACGAACGAGTAAAAGAAGAGTTTCCGTTACTATTCGCAGGAGCTCCAAAATTTGTTGCAGTTACAGAAATATCTGTTGTTCCTACTAATAGAGAATTATAAGTGAGCAAAGCAAAGTTATTTCCTGTAGTGTAGCTTACAGTTGGGTTAGCTAAAATTCCAGTATTTCCACTTACAGCTGTAACAGAAGCAATTCGAGAGCCTCCGTTCCCATCAGTAATAGGTTCAATGCGTATTGTTCTTGGACCCTGTGTAATAATATTATCAATTTGATTTGGAATTACACCTATTGTTGGAGCGTTATAAAATGTAGGTAATACAGTAATAGGTATAACATAGCTGGTTCGATCGCTACCACCAGCCACAATTCCTCCATTATCACTTACTGTAACTGTTAAATTAAAAATCTTTGATGCAGGTGATGAAAATTGAATTGGAGTAATGGATAATTTAGCTGAAAGAGAAATTCCATTATAGGATGCTACAATTTGTGAATTTTGAAGAATTGTTTGGTCAGAACTCAACCCACTAATGGATAATATTTGTGTAACTTCTCCATTTCCACTTACAATATTATCTAAAAATATGTCAGTTTTTCTATTCGAACCAATTGTTAATGATGTTGGAATAGTTCCAATAGTAGGTGCTATATTTGGTTTTACATTTACATTAATTATATAACGATACGGAACAGAAGTTGCTCCAACCTGACTAGCCGCAGTTGCTGTTATGGTTACAGTAACCATTCCAGATTGATTTGTGTTTGGAGTCATAAGCATTTTTATAACTCTATTGGTTTGCAAATCACCAGTACTTCCATTACCAGAAGTAAATGAAAAATAACTATTACTTAATATAGGAGAAGTTTGAAAAGTAGGATTAGGCAAAATAGATGTATTTGAACTTGCCGCAGTAAAAGTTACATTACTATTCAAATTGTCTGAATCAACAGCATTTCTAATTGAAACAGATGTTGTAGTATTAATCGAAATTTCTTGATTTTCAATTCCCGTAAAGTAAGGAGAAACAATTGCAGCTTGTCCCACAACTCCATTATTACCAACTGCTAAATCATCAATTTGTACTTTAGTATTTCCTTGCATATAGCCCATAGGCTGAAAAGTAATATTTAATTGAGTTACAGCAGAAAAGTTATGTGGAGTAAATCCAGCATCATTAAAATCAAAAGAAACAGTTTGCCATTTCCCTGTAGGGTAAATAATTTTATTTGTTCTTCTTCCTCCAACTTGATTGGTTGCTCCAGCATTAAAAAATGCTAAACCAATTTCATAAGGAATTTTACGTGTGGTAGTATCAGTCTTTATTCTAAAACTAACTTTTTTCCTAGCATTTACTGATAAATTTAATGCAGTTGGAAATGTAACAGTAACACCATGAAATAAATTGGCTTTGTTTACAATAACCTCCAAAGCTTGATTTTTAACCGAAACAGCATAAGATGTTTCCCATGTAAAAGCACTTGGAACACCTGGAGCAGTAAAGTTTTGAAAATATCCATTTTGAGCATTTGCTAAAAACGAAAAGAGTAGAAAAAAAACAAATGATATTTGTTTTTTTAAGCTTGTTGAAATTGTTTTCATAAATTTTAAGTGATGTTGTTTAAATACAATTATTTATATTAAGTGCAATTTATTGTTAATAAAGTACAATATTATTTATTTTTTTTTAATAATAAAAGAAAAAAGAAAAATATTTTTTTATTTTATTCTTTGATGCTTTAAAAATAATTAGTTTGCTATATTTTTTAGTAAAACAACCTAAAATATTTGCTATTTCATTCTTTTGGGTTATATAATCATATTTTTAATTTCATTGTCGTGGAACCTCTACAAAACTAGCATCAATAATTCTACCTTCTTTTAAATCTAAGAAACTTCTAAAAACCTCAATTCCGATAAAGCCCTCCCCTCGGATTATGCGGTTTTGTAGCAGAAATTGGTTTGGTTGGGGCTTTTAGAAATAATTTTGGGGTTTTTAGAAGTTCAATTAAGTTTTATGAAATTTATGAACGCAGTTCTGCCTAATCATAAGGTGGTCTTCCACCTTTATTTTCTTGAGTTGTAGGCAATAATTTTTCTATTAAAAAACTTTAAAATAACGTCTAATAAATAATTACAAATTTCTTTTTAACTTTTACGCATTGAGGAAATAAGAATTGAAGAAATAAGAAAGGGGTTTTCTAAAAATTTAATTGTAAATATATAGTGGACTCAATATATATAGATTAAAATCTACTTTTTCTTTTAAATTTGACGAGAGGATAGCTCAATTTAGTAAGTTTTGTCAATCTTAAATCATTGTTAAAAAAAACCGTAGGTATGTTGGCGTTTAATTACTTTTAATAAGCCAAAAATATCGTATAATTAAAGTACATGATATTATAAAATTTATTTTAAAATAAATTACTTTAGGTTTTAAGAGGTTACCTTAAGATTTATTCAAAATCCATCTTTATATAAAATCTATTTTTAAATGCCATATAAATTATCTAATCGTATATAACAAGTTTTATTATCATATTCAATTTCAGCCCAAATATCTATTTTTTTTGAAATTTGCACTCTATTACCTTTCATGCCTAAACCAACTTGATTTGAGCCAGCTGCAGGTGCTTCCATTAACAAACACTTATCATTTAAAATAACAGCCTTTTCGGGGTTAAAAAAGTTTTCACCAAAATTAACAACATAGAAAATAGCGAGCAAAAAAAGTACAAATAGAAAAGGACTTGTGTTAGAAATTCCCTTTATAAAAATTTTATTAGTTATAACTGCAAAAAAATAAAGAAAAACAAAGCCCAAAATTCCTAAAATAATTTCAATTTGGTAATTACGATATACGTTTGCAAAGAACTCTAAATCAGAATAAACATAACCTTTGTATTGTTCTTTATCGGCAAGTTCTTTCATTTTATTAAAAATTTTCTTGTCAGGATAATTTTCATAAAAATAATTAAGAAAATATAGTGCCTTTACCGACTCACCTACTCCTTCTTTTATCAATGCCATTTTCAAAACCGCTTGGGGTGTAATAATACCCTTTTGAAATGCCTGGTAATATAATTGATACGATTCTTGATACTTTTTTGTAGAAAAAAGCTTATCAGCTTCAATGATTTGTTGAGGATATTTACCTGCCAAAACGGTGCTTGAAACCAAAAATGAAAAAAGAATGAATATTTTTTTAGATTTATTTTGCATATTAAAATATGTGTAGTACTTTTGCAGTCCCAAAATTAACAACTTAGATTTAAAAATCAAAAAAAATTGTTGATTCCGTAGCTCAGCTGGTAGAGCATTACACTTTTAATGTAGGGGTCCTGGGTTCGAATCCCAGCGGGATCACGTAGTAAAAGCTAAATGAATATAAAAGCTCTCAAACATTATGTTTGAGAGCTTTTTTGATTATAAGATGTAATTAAATTTTATAAAGAGTTGAAAGTAACAGAAATAGTAATATTTTTAAGAACAATCAAATTTTAAAAAGGTGTTCCATAACTAAGGAAACTCCTAAAAGCCTCACTTCCGTTGAAGCCCACCAACTTGGATTTTGCGGTTTCGTAGCAGAAATTAGTTTGGGTGGGGTTTTTAAAATAATAATGAGGTTTTTAGAGGTTCACTAAAATATAAATTGAAACATATTTGATAGAATCTATTTTTTATATAGTATTGAGAATTGTAAAATGAGATGTGCGAGAATTAAAAAAATGGAAATTATTGGAGAAGCAAGTAATCATGTTACAGAAATGTTAAAGTTACAATTTTTCAAAATAGAAAGGGCTTAAATAATTGGCATGTGAAATGTTTTTTTATGAATATTTTGCAAAAAAATCAAGCTAAGTTTTGTAAATTATTAAAAATGATTTACAAAAAAATTAAAATAATTTTAAGCTAAATAGAATAATATACCCCTTTTTTTGTTCTAAAATATGGTATTTAAAGATTTTCGTTTCAAACTCATTGTCCGAATTGGACTTTTAGTTGTATCTATTTTTTTTACTTGTTGGTTGCTACAAAACGAAGCTAACATTGTTTCTAGCTTAATATGTGCTTTTTTTGTAGTTTTGCAATCCATACTTTTATTTCATTTTTTAAATAAAACCCAACAAAGCATTTTAAATTTTTTGTCAGCCATTCAATATGATGATTTTTCGGTCAATTATCCTACCAAAATGCACACAGGTTTTACCAAAAAATTACACGAACACTATAATAATGTAATTGTTAAATTTAGAGCATTAAGAACCGAGAAAGAAAGCAATTTGCAGTTTTATCAAACCTTTATTCATCAAATCGACTTCGGAATAGTGGCTTTTAATACTTTAGGAGAAATTAAAATCATTAATAATGCAGCTCAACGATTATTAAAAACATATCATTCCAAAAACATTTCTTCTATTGCTATTTCTGAACCAATTTTGTTTGAAATATTACATAAAATTACCCCATATCAAAAGAAATTAGTAAAAATATCATTAAACTCAGAACAAGTTAGTGTTTCGATTTCCGCTATTGAAATAATTTCAAAAGGAGAAAAAATAAAACTTATATCAATTCAAAATATTCAACAAGCCTTGGAAGAAAACGAAATGGAAGTTTGGCAAAATATGATAAAAGTTTTGACCCACGAAATCATGAATTCACTCACACCTATCACCTCTTTGGCAGCTACAGTTGCTGATGAAATGAACCAAAAAAATATCATTTATTTAAACGAAAACGAAGTTTCTGAAGTCAGTTCTAATGATATGATTTTGGCACTCACAACCATAAAGAAAAGAAGTGAAGGACTTTTGCATTTTATAGAGGATTTTAGAAATCTTACCCAAATTCCAACACCAAAACCACAATTATTTTTTTTAAAATTATTTTTTGACAATCTATTATTACTTTTTAAAAATGAAATTGAGAATAAAAAAATAGTAATACATACAATTTTAAGTTCCGAAAATATAAAACTTTTTGCAGATGAAATGTTGATAGAACAAGTAATGATTAATGTTTTAAAAAATGCTTTAGAATCATTTATACTTTCCAAACATGAAAATAAAATAGAAATTAAAGCCTTTTATAATGCAGAAAGTAAAATAGAAATATGCGTTTTTGATAACGGAATGGGTATAAATCCGGAAATACTTCAAAAAATATACACCCCTTTTTACTCCACAAAAAAATCAGGCACAGGAATTGGGCTTTCTATATCCAAACAAATTATGCGATTGCATAACGGCAACATCAAAATTAGTAGCGAAATAAATAAAGGCACTTTGGTAAGATTAATATTTTAAAAAATATTATTTTTTTTAATTTCCATAGCTCTTAATATTTAGAATATTCATAAAACATTGTGGATTATATAAATATATCAAAAATTCAAAAAAAATAATTTAAAGTCTAATTAATTATTATCTGCAATCTGGACTTTCGCATTTAAAATAATTGAAGTATAGTTTCTTTATTTTATATTATAATTATTACTAAAATATACTTACAGAGCAAGTTCCACTTCCCTTGGATTCTGCGCCTTCTTATATGAAAATAGATTTAAAGAGGGTTTAATCAATTGTTTTAAAGAGAAAACACTTAATTTAACTGCAAATTATTGATTTTGAAGAATTATTTTAAATTACATGCATCAAACCGAAATGTAGTTGATAAAAATCATAGTAAAGCCCCCATAAATATTTCAAAAAAACTACCAAACTAACCTTTTTCTTAAAGGTGTATAATATTAGTGATATTTTATTAAATATTACTAATATATTCTTTAAATAAAATAAAAATTCTTATATGAGTTTTCTAAAAAAATTAAATCATTTTCCAATACAAAACTTACTAAAAATAGTTTCCAAAATCTCATCATTAGTTACTTCGCCTGTGATTTGACCGATAAAATAAACTGCTTGCCTGATTTCTTGAGCCAATAAATCAGTAAAAATATCATTTTCCAATCCCAAAAGAATATTTTCAAGAGCTGAATTGGCGTTTTTTAGATTTTCATAATGACGAATATTTGTTACTAAAGAATCGCCAGTCGAAAAGGTTTCACCTAAAGCTGTTTTAACAATTTTATCTTTTAAAATTAGTATGTTTATGTCGTTTTTTGCTGAAATAAATATGCAATCAATATTTATATTTTTTAATTCTTTAAGTTTTAATTCAAATGTTTTTTCATCTAATTTATCTATGTGATTAGCCACAAAAAGCGTAGGAATGAAACTAAAATCTTGTTTTACTTGAATTAAATCATCTAGATTTTCAGTTTCTATGTCAAAAATATAAAGTAAAATACTAGCTTGAGCGATTTTTTTCTTAGTTCTTTCAATCCCGATTGCTTCTAATTTATCAGCCGTTTCTCGAATACCAGCCGTGTCAATAAATCTAAATTTTACACCTTCAATAATTAATTCATCTTCAATTACATCTCGGGTTGTGCCAGCAATTTCGGATACAATCGCTTTTTCTTCATTAAAAAGGGCGTTTAATAAAGTTGATTTTCCGGCATTTGGTTTGCCTGCAATCACGGTTGGAATTCCATTTTTTATGGCATTTCCATAACTAAATGACTCTAATAATGAAATAACAAAAGCATATATTTTCAATACGGTTGTTTTTAAATCATTTCGGTTGGCAAACACTACATCTTCTTCAGCAAAATCAAGTTCAAGTTCAATTAAAGAGTAAAAAGTTACTAAATCTTGTCTTAAATTCTTTAAGTTTTGCGAAAAACCACCTCTCATTTGGTTTAAAGCGGCTTTGTGTGCCGATTCGTTGTCGGATGCAATTAAATCAGCAACGGCTTCGGCTTGAGCTAAATCAAATCTGCCATTTATAAAAGCTCTTTGCGTAAACTCACCTGGAGATGCATAACAAGCTCCGTTTTCAAGTAATAATTTTATTATTTTTTGAATAATATAATTTGATCCATGACAAGATATTTCTATAACATTTTCTTTTGTAAACGAATGTGGTTCCTTAAAAATTGCTACCACTACCTCGTCTATAACATCGTTTTTATCAATAATATGCCCAAAATGAATAGTGTGAGTAGCTTGTTCTAAAAGATTTTTTCCTTTAAATAATTTTTGTGTAATCGAAATTGCTTCAAAACCCGAAAGTCGAATAACGCCAATAGCACCAATGCCTTGCGGAGTAGAAAGAGCAACAATAGTTTTGGAATTTAACATAAAATTATTACTGATTAAGACTCAGCAACAACCTCTTTAACTTCTGGCAACATAGAAGTTAAAAGTCTTTCAATGCCGCCTTTTAAGGTGGCAGAAGATGAAGGACATCCGCTACATGAACCCTGTAATTGAACTTTTACAACGCCATTATCGAACGAATGGAAAATAATATTTCCGCCATCAGATTCTACAGCTGGGCGAACATATTCATCTAATATTCCTTTAATTTTTTTTACAATTTCTGAATCTTCAACATTAATATCCGAAGCAATTTCTTCTAACAAAAAAGGTTTTCCAGATTCTAAAAATCCTTTGATGAAAAGTTTAAGAATTTGAGAAACTTCTTCCCAAAGTATATTTTCTTCTTTAATTATAGTGATAAAATTGGCAGAAATAAAAACTCTTTTAACGAAATTATATTTGAACAAATCCAATGCAATAGGACAGCGAGCAGCAGCCAAAGGATCAGAAAAATCCACGCTTTTTCCTTCTGGCATAAGAAAAAAATCAACCATAAACTTCATTGAATGAGGATTAGGATTGGACTCTGTATATACATTGATATTTTTTGTTTCTTGCATTTTTTTTAAAAAGTTATGTATTTTAAATATTTTTAGTATATAACACAATTAAATATTAAATGGTTTAATCAATATAATATTAACGTTGCAAAAATAGGATTTTTTCAACCATTTTCAAATAAATAATATCTAAAACTTAAACATAGTTCTATAAATTATGCAGACTGCTTATTGAAGTCTAGGCATTAATTAAGAAAATTTGCGCCAAAATCGACAAAAAAACAAACAATTTATTTACTTTTGCGTGTATAAATCTATCATGAAGAAAGATCTGTTTTATATAATATCAATTTCAGTTTTAGTATCTTTGGCTGCTGCAAACCAAGCGGAAGAATTAAAAAAAAAGGAAAATATTGAGTTTGAAAAGGGCAATTATGCACCTGGGGAGGAGCTAAAATATCGTTTACACTGGGGTCCGTTTAATGCAGGAAGAGCCACAATTTCAGTTTCTAACGAACTCGAAAAAGTTAATAACAAAAGTACTTTTAATATTGCAGTTGTAGGCAGAACAGTTGGATTAGCAGAAATGAGCATTAAAATCAGAGATTCGTGGAAGGCAAACATAGATACTGGCACTTTCTTACCTTTAAGAGCAAGCAGAGATATTGCCGAAGGTAAGTATTTGTTGAAAGAAGAGGTTTTGTTTGATCAAGATAAAAAAACTGTAAAAGTAACTAGAAAACATCCTGATAGAAACTTTGAATATTACGACTTCACGGTTCCTGAAAATGTGCAAGATATTATTGGTGGTTTTTATCAATTAAGAAGAGTAAATTTTAATAAACTTACTATTGGTGATACTGTTGTTGTAAAAGCCTTTTTTGATAAAGAAAATTTTAATTTTAGAGTTAGATACAAAGGAAAAGTGAAAATAGATACAGATGCAGGCGAATTTAATGCTATCAAAATAGTGCCTTTAATGCCAAAAAATAAACTTTTTGATGGCGAAGAATCAGTAGTGGCTTATATTTCTGACGATAAAAATAAAATTCCATTGAAAGCTGAAGTGAAAATGTTTGTAGGTAAAGTTAAGCTGGAACTTACTGATTTTAAAGGATTAAAAAACAAAGTAAATATTATTCCTGATTAATAATTTAATTTTATTTTTTTAAATATTTATTACTTTATTT
This sequence comes from Cytophagales bacterium, assembly GCA_004294265.1. Taxonomy (GTDB): domain Bacteria; phylum Bacteroidota; class Bacteroidia; order Cytophagales; family UBA9547; genus REAG01. The sequence goes on from REAG01000133.1 coordinate 16,922, forward strand.
CTTCTGGTTTGTTGTAATTTGAAAATATAGTTTTATCATTTAATAATTCAATTTTATAAACTTTATTTTCTTCTAAAAAATTAAAAAATCCTTGATTAAAATTAATTTTATTTTCTAAAATTGAATGTTTGATTATACAAGGAAAAGGCTGTAAAAATTTGTTTTCAGAAAACGAAAAACAAGTTTTTGAACTTTCATTTTGGTAATATTCAATTAAATTTAAAATATAACTTTCATTAAAATCTATCATATCGCAAGGCATTATGATTAAATCTGAAATTATTTTTTTTTCTGAAAAAGCTTTAATTCCACTCAAAGGTCCCGCTTCAAAATCTGAATCTATAATTAAATCTGAACCAATAAAAATTTTAGAATATAAATCTAATTGATTTTTATTTATAGAAATATAAACTCGATTGCTGTAAGATTTTAATTTATTTTTAATTATTTCTGCCCAATAAATATTGTATTTTTTTAAAACACCTTTGTCTGTCCCCATTCTGGAACTTTTCCCTCCACAAAGAACCAATCCATTGAGCAACATTATTTTATATTTGAAAATGATAAGGGAACATTTTTGGCATGCAATTCGGATTTAAAACCATCAGGATGACATCCGCAATTATTACCCCATTCGTAAGTTCCATCCAAAAAAACTTCTTTTTTCCAAATTGGTGCTTCGTGTTTTACCCTTTCCATAATATATTGATTGGCTTGATAAGCTTCGTTGCGGTGGACCGAACTTGTGATTACACAAACTGCTGATTCCAATACTTCAACTTTTCCAATTCTATGCAAACACAAAGCCGTTTGGAGCTGCCATTTGCCTTTAGCTTCTTGCAAAATTGATTGAATCATACTTTCTGCCATAGGCGTAAAAGCCTCATATTCAAGGTATTGCACAGACTTTCCAATATTATGATTGCGAACATCTCCAATAAAAAGCACAACAGCTCCGCAACTTTCATGATGCGAATCTTCTAATAGTTTAGTAATATTTATTTTTTTATAAGTTAAATGTTCCATAATTTAAAATAAATAATTTCTTGATTTATTTAGTATTTAACTTTTATATCATGGTAAGTTTCTTGAACTTCATAATCTTTTCGGAGCGGATGTCCTTGCCAATCTTCAGGGTTTAGAATTCTTCTTAAATCAGGATGATTTATTACTGAAATTCCAAGCAAATCAAAAGCTTCTCTTTCATGCCAATTTGCAGTTTTCCAAATTGATGAAAGCGATTCAATTTGAGGATTATTTCTATCTAATATTACTTTAATACAAAAAAAATGATGATTTGTGATAGAATAAAAATTATAAACCATTTCCATTGTGTTTTTTTCAACACCATTATCCAAGGCAGTTATGCAGGATAATGAATCGAAATAAAGATTTTCGTTTGAATATAAAAACTCAGAAACTTTTAGTAAGTTTTCTGCTTTAATTTCAATAAAAGACATAAGTTTATGAGAAACAATTTTATTAATAATTGTATCTTCAAATTTTGTTTTTAATAATTCAACTATTTCTAAAAAGGTCATTCTTTAATAAATGAATAAAATCGGTTTTGGTATTTAGGTGATTTTGAAAATTCGTTTAAAGCAGTAATTACTTTTATTGGACTTTCAACACTCAATAAATTAACAAGCCAAGCGGGAAAACCAACAGGGTCTGCGAATAAAAAATTTTCAACTTTTAAATTTCCATCGTTTAATTTTGTAAATTTCCATTTACCTACACTATCAGAAATTCTTACTACATTCGATACTTTTGGTATATAATTTGGGCTAGAAGTAGCATTAATAATTAAAGATTTTTCATTTTCATCAAACGTGTATTTAATTAAATAAACAACGTCTCTATTTTGAATTGGCCAAGGCACAGAAATTTGATAGTATTCATAACCTTCGGTTTCAGAAATTTCTTTAATAATGTAAGATTTTTTTAAATCTTTTGTCCATTTTCCACAATTTTCTACATCTTTGAAAATAGCAAAAATTGTTGAAAGTTTTGTTTTTTTAAAAACCGTCTCAGATTTCAACTCCTTAATTCCAGTTTTTGAGTTAAATTTTGAATATACTTTTATGCCATTTTTAATTTTTGCTAATTCCCAATCCGGTTGAGAAAAAGTAGTAAATGTTAAAAAAAATAAAAATAAATAAAAATAAATTTTATTCAATGAAATAAATAGGCTTTAATAATTTTAATTAGTCTGATTTCTTTTATATTAAAAATACAACTTATTGAATACCAGAAAATTTAGATTTGATTGATTCTAGTTCAGATCGACTTTTATTTAATTCATCATTAGCTTCCGAAAGTTTTTTGCTATTTTCGTCCAACTTTGATTTAGTTTTTATAGATTCTTTCTCTAAATCTTTCATTTTTTCGGCTAGTGAACTTTTATTTTTTTCAATTTTAGATTGTTCTTTAGATAAATTTACACTTTCTTTAGATAAATTCATTTGAGTTTTGGTGGCTTTGTCAAAACTTTTTTGAGTTTCAGCCACTTTTTTAGACAAAATAGATTTATATAAATCAGTTCCAAAAGTATGCAACAATTTTTGTTGAGTTGCAAATCTTGATGCATCAGAAGAGGACAAAAGCTGGGTTCCTAAATCTACACACCACCAAACTTTTATGCCATTAGCGTCTTTATAAACCTTAGAATAAGTTTTTACTGCCGTTGCAGAAAGTTCAGGAATAAGAGCTGCATCTTGCGTAAAAGTTTCTTTTTTTGAATCAAACTTACCATATTTCTTTAAAAACTTTTCCCAATTATCAGCCACTTCATCTTTTTCTAATTCCAAAACAATACTTGCACCTCTTCGTTGAATTTTCTCAAATTCCTCATCCGTTTCAAAATCATATATTTTTTGAGCGTTAATTATTTGGCTCATTATGAGAGCTGAGAGTAATAATACTAATTTTAATTGATTTTTCATTTTGATTAATTTTTATGTTTTTCAAATAATTTTGAAGTTACAATTCGCATGTAAAAGTAATTAAAAAGATTAAAACATTAAAAATTTTAAAATAAATAAATAAAATAAACTAATTTGCAACATGAAAATAACATATTTGATGTATGATGGCATCACAGCACTTGATGTGGTGGGTTCTTACGAGTTTTTATGCAGATTACCTCAAGCAAAAGTGCAATTTGTGGGCGTTTACAAAGGAATAATTAAAACCGATACAACTGCTTTAAAATTACATTCAGATTTTATTTTAGAAGATATTACTGAAACTGATGTATTAATTATTCCTGGTGCAACCATTAGTTTTTTAGAAGTTGTTCAAAATAAAAATATTTTACAATGGATAAGAAAAATAAATGAAACCACAAAATATACAGTTTCTATCAGTTCGGGTTCTGTAATTTTAGCTGCTGCAGGACTTTTAGATAACAAAAATGCTTCTTCCCATTGGTATTCTAAAAGGTTTATGGAAAGCTATGATGTAAAAATATCAAATAAAAGATATGTTCAAGATGGCAAAATTATTACCTCATCTGGAGTAACTGCTGGTATAGATTTAGCATTGCATTTATGCGAATTACTTTCAGATTCAGAAACGGCTCGAGTAATTCAACTCATTTTAGAATACAACCCTGAGCCGCCATTTGAAGAAGGATTTATGAAAAATGCAAACCAAAAAACAATCGAAAAAGCAAAAAGAAAAATTAAAGATGATGCTTTCAGAAACAGTGCTTCTAGTATTATTTAGAAAATTGCATTAATTTGAAACCAAAATAACTAAATATTTGTAATATATTAAAATATTAAATTTTAATTAACATTAAAATAAATAAAATTATGATAACTATTTCCGAAAAAGCCAAAGATAAAATATTTGAAATAAGAGAAAAAGAAAACCACACTTCTGACCATAATATTCGAGTTGCCGTAAAAGGTGGTGGTTGTTCAGGTTTGATGTATGACTTGCTATTTGATGCACAAATTGGCGAAAAAGATCAAATTTTTGAAGATAAAGGTATCAAAATTTTAGTAGATAAAAAAAGTATTCTTTATTTAGCGGGAACAATTCTAGAATTTTCAGACGGCTTAAATGGCAAAGGATTTCAATTTGTAAATCCAAATGCAGCAAGAACTTGCGGATGTGGTGAAAGTTTTTCTGTTTAAAAAGTAATATTTATTTATAATCACAATATTTTAAGAAAATAAGATATTCATTTTTTATAAAATTTTATAGATATTTTTTCTCAAAATCTTTATAATCAAAGTATGAAAACACTCATTATCAAAAACGGAAAAATTGTAAATGAAAATAAAATTTTCGAATCTGATATTTTAATAAAAAACGGAAGAATTGAAAAAATAAATTCCTCAATTTATTACGAAAATGCTGAAATAATTGATGCCAAAGGAAATTATATTTTTCCTGGAATTATAGATGATCAAGTGCATTTTAGAGAACCAGGACTTACTCACAAAGGTTGTATTCACTCTGAATCGAGAGCGGCTGTTGCTGGTGGCGTTACTTCATTTATGGAAATGCCAAACACAAACCCGACCTCAACAACCATTGAGCGATTAGAAGAAAAATACAATATTGGAAGTAAGAATTCTTTGGCAAATTACTCATTTTTTATGGGTGTTACCAACGAAAACAGCGATGAAGTTTTAAAAGCAAATCCGCAAAATGTATGTGGTATAAAAATTTTTATGGGAAGCTCAACGGGTGATATGTTGGTTGAAAACCCTAAAACTTTAGAACGAATTTACTGCCAAGCCGAAATGTTAATTGCCATTCATTCCGAAAACGACCATATTGTAAAATCAAATCTTGAAAAAGCGAAGTTAAAATATGGCGAAAATATTCCACCACAAGCTCATCCAGACATTAGAGATGTAAATGCTTGTTTTAAAATGACAGAATATGCAGTGGGAATTGCAAAAAAATGCGATACTCGTTTGCATGTTTTACATATTTCAACAGAAGAGGAGTTAGCTTTTTTTAGTAATAATATTCCTTTAAAAAATAAAAAAATAACAGCTGAAGTTTGTGTGCATCACCTATGGTTTGATGCTTCAGACTATGATTCTTTAGGAAATTTAATCAAATGGAACCCTGCAATTAAAGAAGCTAGACACAAAAAAGCACTTTGGAAAGCACTTTTAGACGACCGATTAGATATAATTGCTACCGATCACGCTCCGCACACTTGGGATGAAAAACAACAAAATTATTTGAAAGCTCCATCTGGAGGACCGCTCGTGCAACATTCTTTAAATGTGATGCTTGAGTTTTATCATCAAGGTAAGATTTCACTCGAAAAAATAGTTGATAAAATGTGCCATAAACCAGCCGAACTTTTTGAAATTAAAGAACGTGGCTTTATTCGTGAGGGTTACAAAGCTGATTTGGCAATCGTTGATTTAAGTAAGAAATGGGAAGTAAATAAATCAAATATTTTATATCTATGTGGTTGGTCAGCTTTTGAAAACAAAACCTTTACAGGAAAAGTTACACACACATTTATCAATGGAAACTTGGCCTATTCAAATGACAAAATTATAGAATTTGGAACTGGCGAAAGACTTTTATTTGATAGAAAATAATATAAATATTACTAAATATTGAAACCTAAAGCCATTATTGTAGGTGCAGGAATTGCAGGAATTGCAACTGCAATTCGTTTGCAAAAACAAGGATATGAAGTAATAGTATTCGATTTGGCTTCAGTTGTTGGTGGTAAAATAAAATCGTACCAATGGCAAAATTTCAGATTTGATACAGGACCATCCCTTTTTACTTTACCAAAATTAGTGGATGACATTTTTGAACTTTGTGGCAAAAATCCTCGTCAATATTTTGATTATCAACCGCTTAAATTAGTAACAAAGTACTTTTATAGCGATGGAATTACAATAGATTCTTACTCAAATCCCGAAAAATTTGCTGAAGAAGTTGAATTGAAATTACAAGTAAAAAAGTCCGTTATTCATAAATTTTTACAAAAACAAAAAAGAAATTATGAACTTTTAGCACCAATATTTCTTGAAAATCCTATTCATATTTTTTCTAGGTTATTAAAAATTAAGAATATTCCAGCCTTAATTTGCGTTTCAAATCCGATTTTACTTTTCCCTATGAATTTAGTAAATTCATATATTTTTAAAAATAAATATCTTACTAAAATTTTTAATCGTTATGGCACTTATAATGGATCAAACCCATATAAAATGCCATCACTTTTTAATATAATTTCTCATTTAGAACATAATGTGGGAGCTTATCTGCCCTCAAAAGGAATGGTAGAAATTGTAAATTCTTTAAAAAAATTAGCTTTAGAAATGGGTGTTCAGTTTCGATTAAATAGCTTTGTAGATGAAATAATTATTGAAAACAATATTGCCATTGGAGTAATATCTAACCAAAATAAATACTTTTCGGACATCGTGATTAGTAATATGGATGTAGATTTTAGCTATAAAAAACTTCTTAAAACTCAAAAAGCTCCTTCCATTCATATTAATACGCCTAAAAGTACTTCAGCATTGATTTTTCATTGGGCGATAAACAAAAATTTTTCTGAATTAGATGTACATAATATTATGTTTGCTGATAATTATAAAGCGGAATTTGAATATTTATTTAACAAAAAAATTACTTTTTTTGATCCAACAATTTATGTTTATATTAGCTCAAAACAAGTACCAAAAGATGCTCCAAATGATAGCGAAAATTGGTTTGTGATGATAAATATGCCTCATTTAACTAATAAAAACATAGATTATGATATTGATAATATTAAAAAAATTATAACTGATAAAATAAATAAACAGTTAAAAACGGATATCAATAAATATATAATTCACGAAAACATTACAACGCCACAATCATTACAAAATACAACACATTCTTACTTAGGAAGTTTGTATGGCGGAAGTAGCAATACAATTTTATCCGCATTTTTACGACATCCTAATTTTTCATCAATAAAAAAAATGTATTTTTGTGGTGGAACTGTGCATCCTGGAGGCGGAATACCTTTATGCTTACTTTCTGCAAAAATAACCAGTGAATTAATTGCTGAAAAATATAATTTCTAATACATTTTTAATATATTTATGGAATTTATTAAAAAAATATTTAACAAAAAAGAAGCCTCAATAAAATGGTTTAAAGTGTTTGATACTATTTTAGAAGCTGAAAAAAATATGCAGATTAATAAACCCATTACTGTATTAATAGAGGAAGAAAAGATATGTTTTTCACGTACTCAGCAAGGTTTTTTTGCAGTTGCGGATGCTTGTCCACATTTAGGTGCTTCGCTTTCTAAAGGTGTTTGTAATAATTTCATGGAAGTAGTTTGCCCATGGCATAGTTACCGATTTGATTTAAAAACAGGAGCTGAAAATACTGGAAATCAAGCTAATATGTATGTAAAAACATTTCCAACAAAAGTAGAAAAAACAGGTATTTATATAGGATTAGAAAAATGAAAATACCTAAAAAAATACTTATCATTCAAACGGCATTTTTAGGAGATGTAATATTAGCAACTTCTTTAGTTGAAAAACTAAAACTTACTTTTCCAAATTCAACTATTGATTTTTTGTTAAAAAAAGGCTACGAATCTATTTTTGAATCTAATCCTCATGTAAATGAAATTCTAACTTTAGATAAATCAAAAAAAATTAAAAGTTTATATAAAAACATATTATTAATTAGAGAAAAAAAATATGATTTAGTAATAAATTGCCAAAGATTTTTTACCAGTGGCTTACTAACTGTGTTTTCAAATGCAAATCAAACCATCGGTTTTGATAAAAATCCCCTTTCTATTTTTTATACATTAAAAATAAAACATGAATTTAATAAAATTCATGAAATTGAAAGAAATCAAAAATTAATTTCACATGTTACTGATAATGAATCTTCAAAACCTTGTTTGTTTACCAATCATATAAATATTGATGAATTTATAAATTCAGAATATATTACTATTAGTCCAGCTTCAGTTTGGTTTACAAAACAATTTCCTACTTCCAAATGGATAGAATTGATAAAAAAAATTCCTTTAAAATATAAAATATTTTTACTTGGGGCAAATTCAGATATTGAATTATGTGAAGAAATAAAATCAAAATGTGGAGATCATATAATTGAAATAGTTGCTGGTAAATTTTTATTTTTAAAATCTGCGGCACTTATGAAAAATGCAAAAATGAATTTCGTGAACGATTCGGCTCCTATGCACTTAGCAAGTGCTGTAAACGCACCCGTTTGTGCTATTTATTGTAGCACTTTACCAAGTTTTGGTTTTGGTCCACTTTCAGATATTTCTTACATAATTCAAGTAGATGAACCATTAAATTGTCGTCCTTGCGGCATACATGGCTTAAAAAAATGTCCTGAAACACATTTTGATTGTGCCAATAAATTAGAAATTTACAAAATAATTAGAACAGTAAAATTTATATAAATAGTAAAAATAAGGAAAAGGAAAATGAAAACAACAATAAAATTAATATTTCAAACTTATTTTCTTTTAATTTTTAGTACATGTTCTGTAAAAAAGCCAGTAAAAACAACCAATTTTGTTGAAAAGCCAGATTGGGTAAGATCACTGATTTACGACTATAAACCAAGTAAAAAGAAAGAAATTGATATTTTACACACACTTTTAAAAGTTGATTTTGATTGGAAAAATAAAACCATGAATGGTGAAGCCACAATAACTTTAAAACCATTTCTAAATCCTGTAGATACTATAATTTTAGACGCAAAGTCTTTTATTTTAAAAGAAATAAAATTAAGTAATACAAAAATAAAGGACAGTTTGAAATATTATTACGATCAAAAAAAAATAAAAATTACTTTAAATAGAAAAATTTCTGCTAAAGATACTTTAGAAATTTATATAAAATATGTGGCTCAACCGGAAGTTTATGCAAAAGATTCATCACTTAAAGGAACTGCAATTACTAATGACAAAGGACTTTATTTTATAACTCCAGACTCATTATTTCCTAATAAACCTTACCAAATCTGGACGCAAGGCGAACCCGAAAGCAATTCTTGTTGGTTTCCTACAATTGAAGCCATGAATGATAAATTTACGCAAGAAATTTACATTACCGTTTCAAAAAAAACGAAAACATTATCCAACGGGGAACTCATGTATTCGCTTGATAATCAGGACAGTACAAGAACTGATTATTGGAAACAATCTTTGCCACACTCCGCCTATTTAGCGATGATTGCCGTTGGCGTTTTTGAAATTATTAAAGATAAATATAAAAAGTTAGAGGTAAATTATTATGTCGAAAAATCTCACAAATCTTACGTAAAAAAAATATTTGGAAATACGCCTGAAATGATTCAATTTTTTGAAAATAAATTGAATTATCCTTACCCTTGGGATAAATATAGTTCAATAGTTGTTAGAGATTATGTATCAGGAGCAATGGAAAATACATCAGCAACAGTTTTTATGGAACAAGTTCAAAGAACAGACCGAGAATTGTTAGATCAAAACTACGAAAACATACTTGCCCATGAACTTTTTCATCATTGGTTTGGCGACTTAGTAACTTGTGAATCTTGGGCAAACTTACCTTTAAATGAATCTTTTGCTGATTATTCAGAATACCTTTGGGAGGAATATAAATATGGAAAAGAAGCGGCTGATTACGCCAAACAGAACTCTTTAGAACAATATTTGTGGGAATCTCGAAGCAAAAGAGAGCCACTTATTAGATATAACCATCGAGATACAGAAGATATGTTTGATAGTCATTCTTATGCCAAAGGTGGAACCGTTTTGCATGCACTTAGAAATTATGTAGGAGATGCAATTTTTTATAAATCATTAAATTTTTATCTTACTAAAAATGCTTTCAAATCCGCTGAAATTCACGACCTTAGATTGGCTTTTGAAGAAATATCTGGTGAAGATTTGAATTGGTTTTTCGATCAGTGGTTTTTCAAACTTGGGCATCCTGAAATCAATGTAAAACATAGTTTTGAAAACAATAAACTTACTTTAAAAATATCACAAAATCAAGATACAAAATATCAACCTATTTATACTTTACCAATAGAAATTACTTATTATTTAGACACACAAAAAGTAATAAAAAATATTTTTATTACAAAAAAAGAATCTGTATTTGAGTTTGATTGTTTTCAAAAACCCAAAGCAATAATTTTTGACAGTAAAGATATTATTACAGGAATTATTACACATTCTAAAACTATAAAAGAACTTGTCAATCAATATTATGTTGCTCCAAACTATATATCCAAATACGAATGTATGGAAGATTTAAAATCTAAATTAGATTCATCTGAAGTTTTAGAAATGTATAAATCAGCCACAAAAGATTCGTTTTGGAAAATAAGAGAAATGGCACTAGAAACACTTTCAAATGCTCCAAAAAAAGATTCTTTAGTAATAAATCAACTATATTTAAACTGTTATGATAAAGAAAAAAAATCTTCAGTAAGAGCTACTATCTTAGAAAAACTAGCCAATTTGAAACAAAAAAAATATTCACCTATGTTTGTTTATGCCATGAATGATAGTTCTTATCAAGTAGCTGG
>REAG01000218.1 GCA_004294265.1 Cytophagales bacterium
CCAACCGCAACACCCATATTGACAAAGGCTTGCATAAAAAGGGCAAAACTGAGCCCAGCTGACAGTAAACCACCAAAAGCTCGGTCGCTATTTGCTACCGTAACCATGCCCCGGTAGAGCAAAACCAAAAATAAAAAAAGCACCACACATCCACCCAATAATCCGTACTCTTCAATTATGATAGCATAAATAAAATCCGAAAATGCTTCGGGTAAAAAGTTTCGTTCCGAACTATTTCCTGGTCCTTTTCCTACCAATCCACCTGTGGCAATAGCAATATAGGAATGTTCTAATTGGTAAGGAATATCAGATTGTTTATTAGAAGTAAATCTTTCAATTCGCTTCATAAATGTCTTGGCTCTTTGCCCATTAAAAAGTGCCACTCCGCCAGCCATCATTCCTATCAAACACAAAATCATTAGGTATTTAAAAGGTACTCTTCCAATAATCATTAGCAACATACAAGTTACAAAAAGAACTATTCCATTTGATGCATTTGACCATAAAATCAAACCACATATTACGCCTGTCCAGCCCAACATTGGTACAAAAGTTTCTTTAATATCATCTAAAGTTTTTATGTCAGTTATTACTTGTTGTTTTTTTGCCAAAATGCTCGATAAATAAGCAATTAACGAAAATTTGGCTAAATCTGAAGGCTGAAAAGTAACACCAACAATCGGAATTCGGAGCCAACGAGAAGCTGAATTAACATTTGTACCAAAAAATTTTGTCATCAATAAAAGCGGAACAGCGATAACCAAACAAATAAGAGCAATTTTTCCATAGTAACGATAATCAATTTTATGAGCCAACCACATCATCACAAAACTTAAAAAAATATAAAACATTTGTTTAAATAATGGTAGTTCTGTATTTCCGCCAAACTTACGAAAAGCATGTGCCCCGGCAGCCGAATAAGTAGTAATAATACTAATAATTGCTAAGCAAATAGTAACACCCCAAATGATAGGGTCTCCTTTCATATTGCGTTGAATAAATGAAGGATTTGATAATGTATTTTCGGATTGAGAAGCCATATTTTTCAAAAATAAAAAATTTGAATATTAACTTATCAACAAACTAATTTTTAAACACATTTTCAAGTCTATTTTGAAAAGCTTCTATGTTAAAACTGTCATTTATTTTTTTGGCTTGTTCAATTTTTTGATTATTGTTAATAGGATTTTCTATACTTTTTATAATGGCATTTTTAATTTCATCATTTCTGTCTGGGTCAACTAATATGCCAACTTTTCCGTTCAACAAAGCTTCCTTGCTTGCGTCTTTATTGCCTGCAATCACTTGCAATCCACATAAAATAGCTTCAATAAAAACAATTCCAAAACCTTCTTTCTTACTTGGCATTACAAAAACATCTCCCAACAAATAATAATCTATTAAATCTGAATCGCTTACAAATCCAGTAAGTAATACATTATTTTGTAAATTATTTTTTTCTATTAACTTATTAATTCGTAATAATTCTTTTTCATCGCCTTTGCCAATAATTAAATATTTTAAATTAGGATATAATTTTAATACTTCGGGAAGAACTTCAATCACGTTGTCGTAACCTTTATATTTTTCGCTGTATTCAAGGCGAGATACTGTAATTAATACTTTAGAGTTAGTATGAATAGCATATTTATTTATTAAATTAATGTTTTTTTGAAACTTACTCGGCCATTCAAATATAGGATCAAAGGTATTAGGAAATAAAACAAACTTTTTTTCATCAATTTGATGATTTTCAATAATGATATTTTTAGTATATTCGCTTACAACTAGTATTTTATCTGCTTTTTTTAAAATATATTTTTTAAAATAACTTTGCTTTTGCCAAACTTCAATGCCGTGAGTAATTAAAAAAACTTGTTTGGAAGGAAAAAATAATTTAATAAAAAAGCCAATAGAAGCTAAATTAATATGAGCTAAAATTATTATATCATCTTTAAAAGCTTTTTTTAAACTGAAAAATGTGAAAGTAAGTTTATTTATATTAAAGCCTTTAAAATATTTGGGATGTAAGTAATTTTTATCACAAATTGTATCGTAGGCAGAAATACATGAAATGATATAATTATTTTTTAATGCTACGTTTTGAAGAGCAAACATAAACATCTTATTAAATTTTTCTATACCACCAGTTTTTGAAAAAGCTCTAAGGTATAAAAACGAAATTCTCATTATTTTTTCCATTTTTGGGTTAAGTAAAGTGCCCAAATTCTAGACCAGTGCACGTATCCTTTTTTAAATTTATCAAATATAGCAGAGTATTTATGATTTTCCATAAAAAATCTTTCGATTTGAGGCAATTCATTAAACCAAATTTGAAAAGGAAAAGTAAAACCTTTTTTTGGCCTATTCCAAATTTCATTGGGTAACTCTTCCAAAAAACTATTTACAAGTAAGGACTTAGGGAAATTTCCTTGTTTAGTTTTTGAGTCAATAGATTGACATAAATTTACAAATTGTTGATCTAAAAATGGTACTCTCAACTCCAATCCGTGCCACATACTCATCACATCTGAATCTTTTAAAAGTTGATTTTGCATATATAAATTCGATTCCATAAAAATGGTTTTATCAAAAGGATTTAAGTTTTGAGTAAAGTAATTTATATATAAATTTTCTAAACATATTTTTACTTCACTTTCAGGTATTTCTAAAAATTTAGCAACATCTTTAATTGAGAAAACCCCTCTTTGAAATAAATATTTACCTAAGTCATCATTAATACTCAAAAATGATACTTTTCTTACTTTATAATTTGTAGATAAATAACTTAAATTAAAAATAAAATTTGGAATATAGTGATGTAAAATTTCTAAAAATTTGGCTCTTCCAAATGATGGATAGCCACCCAAAAGCTCATCAGCTCCTAAGCCAGAAAGTACTGCTTTCAATCCCGCTTCTTTTGCAGCCAAAGAAACAAAATATGTGTTAATTCCGTCCGTACTTGGCTGATCCATGGCTTGAAACAAATCGCAAATGGAAGACGAAAATTGATTTTTTGTAACAATATATTTGGTATGATTACTCTTTATTTTATTTACAATAATTTCTTGATAAATGGTTTCATTAAAGTCAGTTTCTTCAAAATTTATTGATAAAGTTTTTAGCTCTTCCTTTTTATGTTCTGAGGCGATAATCGAAATAAGGCTTGAATCTATACCTCCGCTCAAAAACACGCCAATTGGAGCATCTGAAATCAAATGAGATTCAACTGATTTTCGTAGGTAAATATTAATATCTGAATGAAAATTGTTTTTATCAATACGAATATTTTCTATATCAATAAATGATTTAACAAAGTAATAATTTTTATTCAAATCATAAACCAAATAGCTAGATTTTTGTAAGGAAAATACATTTTTGAGTGTTGAATATGGTTCAGGAATATGACCAAAAATGAGCATATAAATTTTCCAATTGGTGTTTTCTTCAAAAGAGATTGGTAAACTTTGAAAAGAGCGAATTTCTGACCCAAAAATAAAATTATTTTTATCGTTGTAAAAATACAAAGGCTTGATTCCCATTCTATCTCTTGCAATAAACACTTTATTGTTCAAAACATCGTGAATAGCAAAAGCAAACATACCTTCAAACCTTGAAAATGATGCTTCTCCCCAAGCTTTAAAAGCATTAATTATTACTTCTGTATCTGTATTAGTTTTAAAAAAATAGCCAAGTTTGATTAATTCATTTTTTATTGAAATATAATTATAAATTTCTCCATTAAAAGTAATAATTATGTTTTTATCATCCGAATACATGGGTTGATGCCCAGCAGATGTCAAATCTAAAATTGAAAGTCTTCGATGTGCAAATATTAATTGCTTGTTATCAGAAAGATAGATGCCTGCAGAATCAGGTCCGCCTCTAAACATAGATTCAGACATTAAATTTGCCCAATCAAGTATGTTTTGCTTAAAATCTTGTTTTGAAATTATGCCAGATATTCTACACATATTATAATATTGTCTTAAAAATAGTAATTTTATTTAATAAATAAACTTACAAAGCAAAAAAAATAAAAAAAATTCTACCAATTGTCTTTTTATATGGTTAAACGTATAAATAATAGTATTATTTTCAAAAATTAAAAATTTTATTAATTTAGTTTTTTTCGTAAACGAGCAACCGGAATGTTCAGTTGTTCTCTATACTTTGCAACCGTTCTTCGAGCAATCGTAAAACCTCGTTCTTTTATTAATTTTTCGAGCTCCTCGTCTCCTAAAGGTTTAGTTTTATCTTCATTTTGAATAATTTCAGTAAGAATATTTTTTAATTCTTTTGTACTTACATCTTCTCCTGCGTCTGAAATAATACCATCTGTAAAAAAATATTTTAATGGAAAAGTTCCAAAATCTGTCTGAACAAACTTACTATTTGAAACCCTAGAAACTGTGCTAACATCCATTTCAATTTTATCGCCAATGTCTTTTAAAATCATAGGTTTTAATTTAGATTCGTCACCTTCTAAAAAATAGTCATATTGGTAATTTAATATTGTTTTCATTGTAAGAAGTAGCGTATTTTGACGTTGTTTGATTGCATCAATAAACCATTTTGCAGAATCAATTTTTTGTTTTAAGAACCCTACGGCTTCTTTCATTTTCTTATCTTTGGTAGATGATTTTTCGTAAGAATCAAACATTTCTGCATAAGAAGGACTTACAAATAAATCTGGGGCATTTTTTCCATTCAAACTTAGTTCTAAAACACCATTATTATTACTTATAATAAAATCAGGCGTAAGATATTGTGTTTTCATAACACCATCTTCGCTCCAACCTGGCTTTGGATTGCATTTAGTTATAACATGTAATGCTTCTTTTAATTCTTCTTGTTTGATAGCAACTTTGGTAATAATTTTATCATAATGTTTTTTAGTAAATTCTTCAAAACATTCTTCAATAATCATGATCGCATTATTTACATTTTTTAAATGATGCGTTTTTCGGTTAAGTTGAATAAGCAAACATTCTTGTAAATCACGAGCTGCAATTCCGGCAGGTTCAAATTCTTGAATTTTAAATAAAACGTCCAAGACTTCGTTTTTATTGGTTTCGATATTTTGTGTAAATGCCAAATCATTAACAATGGCTTCGATTTTTCTATGCAAGTAACCGTTCTCATCAATACTGCCAATTATTTGATTACCAATGATTTGCTCATGCTCAGATAAACCTAAAAAATTTAATTGAGTAAGTAATGTTTCAACTAAAGTATCTTCTTGTGCTATCGGAGTTTCTTTTTCTTCTTCATTGGGGTCGTTGCCATCTCCTGACATTTTATAACCTTTATCATCTGATCCAATATATTCTTCTAAATGTAAAGAGTCATTATCTGAGTCAAAAGAGTCTATTTCATCGCCATTTTCAGGAATATCATCCGCCCTAATTTCATCTAAATTATCGTTTTTATTTTCTTCTAAAGCAGGATTAATTTCTAACTCTTCTTCAATGCGGATATCAAGCTCAGCAGTAGGCACTTCCAATAATTTTATAAATTGGATTTGCTGAGGCGTAAGTTTTTGCTGTAAAAGTTGCTTAAATCCTAATTTTTGCATTATAATTTTACAATTTGAATTTTATTATTTTTTGTAAATATTATTTTATAAAAATATACTATATTTTTAGTTTTATATTACTTAATTTTTAGATTAATTTTTTTTTATTATGAGTTACAATTATTTTATTTTAAATAATATTTCTTTATAGTTTTTAGAAATATTGTTATTTAAAAAGCCCATTATTTTTACTAAAGAAATTATAGTTTTTTATGTTTTTTGTTTCTTTTTTTTAGCTGCCGGAAAAAGAATATTATTTAAAATTAAACGATAACCAGGCGAATTAGGATGCAAATTTAAGTCTGTAGGTTCTTCGTGTACATAGTGTTGATAGTCTTCTGGATCATGTCCGCCCAGAAAAGTCCAAAAACCTTTTCCAAAATTACCATGTATGTATCTTGATTCGTCAGTTGCTTTTGTTTCGCCCATCGAAATTACTTCCGTTTTTATTAATTTCTTACGGAATGCTGTTGTTTGACCCATAAATCCTTTAATATTGGTTTCGTGATTTTGAGTGAGCATCGTTGGCACAGGATCCCATTTGGCAGAAAATTGAAATAATTGAAAAAAATCATTTCTTTCTTCAAGCATTAAAGGTTGTGTGTTAGGTCTGCTGTCGATATTTGAATATTCGTAAGCCAAAGGATTAGGTTCGAGCTTAAAATTTTTGAATGCAAGCGTATTTTCAAAACTTAATTTACTTTGAGCAGCTGCATCCATGCCGTCACCGTCATAAATATGTTCGCAAATGTCTGTTCCTTCGGCTGAAAGAGCAATATCGTAAGTGTCGGTAGCGGCACACATGGCAAACAAAAACCCGCCTCCAGCAATAAATTCTCTTATTTTTTTAACCACATTTAATTTTAGCGTTGATACTTTCTTAAATCCGAACTTTTGTGCCATACTTTCAGCCTCTTTTACTTCATTTTGATACCATTGTTGTTGATGATATGAAGCATAAAATTTACCATATTGACCTGTAAAATCTTCGTGATGTAAGTGCAGCCAATCAAATTTGGGAAGTTCGGCAGTCATGATTTCTTCGTCAAATATTACTGTATATGGAATTTCAGCATAACTCAAAACCATCGTTACGGCATCATCCCAAGGTTGTTTTGTTTTAGGAGAATATACAGCAATTTTAGGTACTTTTTCAAGTTTCATGGCATCCATATTGGCATCAGGAGCTGCTATTTCTTGCAAAATTTGAGTTGAAGTGGCATCAGAAATAACTTCGTATTTTATTCCTCTTATTACTAATTCATTTTCAAATGCTTGTGCATATTTGCACATAAAGCTTCCGCCTCTGTAGTTCAAGAGCCAATAAACTTCTATGTCTTTTTGCAAAATCCAGTAGGTTAATCCATACGCTTTCAAATGGTTGGTTTGTACTTCATCCATTGGCAACAATAAGTAAGAAGCTCTCATATTAAATGAAAGAAAAAAACTGATTAATATTAAAATTATTGAGCGTTTTACCACGATAACATTGTAAAATATAGGTAATATTTATAAATTTATTTAACCAAAATATATTTATTTACTGCATCTAATAAATTAGCTGCATAATAACTTTCTGAGGTTTCATTGTAATCATTTTCAACCAAAATCCCTTTTATCCCAAGTTTTTCGGCAGGAATTAAATCACGAAACCGATCGCCAATCATCCAAGATTGAAATACATCAATATTATATTTCGCAATCGCTTTTTCAAACAACAAAGAGCCTGGTTTAGAACTTAAAGAATTTGTTAAAGTACGATGAAAAGGACTAAAATAGAAAGTTAAAATATGGACTCCGGTTCGGTTTTGGATTTCATTATGAACTAAATTTACATCATTTTCAGTGAAAATTCCTTTATCAATTCCTGATTGGTTTGTAATAACAATCAAAATAAAGCCATTATCAACCAATCTTCTTAACGATTCAGCGACACCATTTTTAACAACTAAATCTTCAACCTTGTAAACATAATCAACTCTGTCGTTGTTTAAAACCCCATCTCTATCCAAAAAAACACATTTATTTTTAATCATTTTTAATCATTTTTAATCATTTTTAATCATTTTTAATCATTTTTAATCATTTTTAATCATTTTTAATCATTTTTAATTTTTATTATTAAATATAGTAATAATTATACAATAATTAAATATTTTCTATTTCAAAACCAGCAATTTTCATATCATTCCAAAATGAGGGGTACGATTTTACAACCACGTCAGGATTTTCTATAATTATTGGATGCAGCAAAGCCAAAGGAGCAAACGCCATTGCCATTCTATGGTCATCATAAGTATCAAAAATTGGAATTTCAGAAAATAAAGCCTTATTATTAACTTCGTAAGCTTCGTTTATAATCACTTCATTGACTGAAACATTAATTTTAGAAAGTTCATTTTTAATTGCAAACAATCGATCGGTTTCTTTTATTTTTAAACTCTCAACGCCAGTCATAGTAAGTTTTGAACCTAAAGCACCACAAATAACTGACATTGTTTGTGCAATATCAGGACAGTCTGTAAAATCTATTTTTATCTGTTTTTCAATATTTTTATTTTTTCTTAATATTACGGAATGTTCTTTAAATTCAGAAGATAAACCTAATTTATCCATAATAGAAGCCATAGCGGCATCACCTTGTAAAGAATTTTTTTTCAATCCAATAAGTTCAATTTCAGCTTCTTTGGCAAGTGCTGCAATGCTATACCAATAACTTGCACCCGACCAATCAGATTCTACATAAAATTTATTTGTAACGTATTTTTGTGATTTTATTTTAATGATATTTTCAACAAATTCATACTTAATTCCAAATTCTGACATCATTTGCAAAGTCATCATTATATAAGGGCGAGAACCAATTTCGCCAGTCAGCTCAATTTCTAAACCCTTAGGCAATAATGGCGAAATCATCAATAAACTAGAAATATATTGACTACTTACATCGCCTCGAATTGATATTTTATTACTTATTTGTGTTTTTAAACCTTTAATTTTGATGGGTGGAAACCCTTCATTTTTTAAATAATCAATTTCTGCTCCAATAGAACGCAAAGCATCAACCAGCAAGGCTATTGGTCTTTCGCACATGCGAGGAGTGCCTGTAAGTGTTTTTTCTTTTCCTTTGAAAGATAAAAAAGAAGTAAGAAAACGCATTGTTGTTCCTGCATCTATCACATCCAAAGTTTCGTCATCGCTTTTTAATAATCTTTGCATCGTAACGCTATCTCTGGCGGTAGAAACATTTTGTATATCACATTGAAAATCGCATAAAGCATTGATTATCAAGGCTCTATTGCTTTCACTTTTTGAAGATGCCAAATGGATTGTTTTGTGAATAATTCCTGTTGGATGCGATATTTTTATTTTTGTCATATAATATTAAGAATCTCGAATTAAAATTATGCAAAAAACGTAAAAAATAAGCTATAAAAGAAATTTTTTATTTTTGTCTATAAAATCTTTTTTTTATTAGCCTCCAAATAGCTTTCAACGTCTTGATGAACCAAATATTTTATTGATTTTTCTGATTTTAATTTTTCTCTAATCAAAGTTGAAGAAATATCAATAAATGGACAATCATAAATTTTAATATTATGATGTAAATTTTCATTTAAACTTACTTTATTTAACCTTGGATAAACTACAATTTTAAAGTTTTCTATAATTTTTTCGGCTTCTTTCCATTGATGCAGTTTGGTAAGATTATCGCTTCCAATAATAATTGAAAAAGAATGATTACTGTATTTTTCTTTTAAAATATTTAAAGTATGAATGGTGTAGTTTGGTTTTGGCAAATCAAATTCAATAGTTGAACTTTTTAATTTGGGATGATCACAAATAGCTAGATTTACTATTTTCAATCTTTCGTTTTCATCCATCAAAAACTGATTTATTTTATAAGGATTTTGAGGTGTTATTACAAACCAAACCTCATCAAATTTAGCTTCCTCGAGCATCGTATTTGCAATAATCAAATGCCCTATATGGATGGGATTAAAAGATCCGAATAAAAGACCAATATTCATTGAATTATTACTTAAATATTATTTAATATTAATAAATTTAAAAATTATGACTAGTTTTTACTAAAAATATAGTTACAATTTATTACTTTACTAAGCCCAAGATTTGTGCAATAAAAGAAAGTGAATCTTTGTTTAAAACTATTATTAAACAAACTAAAACTACAAAATAAAGTCTCATTTCTGATTTTAGAACTTTAATTTCTGAGTGTAATTCAGTTTTAATCAATGCCAAATCAGATTTAGAAGCTAATTCTTTGTTTAGTTCAGTTTTAATTTTTAGTTTTCTTTGAATATCAATTATAAAAAATAATTGTGTAAAATACTAACAAATTATTACTTTCCATTTGGCACAAATTGTCCGTTTTCAAAACGCATTTCTTCCGTACCAGAGTTGATATAATTGAACGATGCTGGAGCTATCTTAGACGCATTTTTTGGTCTTCTTACCCTCAAAACCGAATACGCTTTTATGTCTTCGGCATTAATTCCACCATTCCAATTTCTCAATTCTTGCATGGTCATTCCGTATTTTTTGGCTACCGAAAATAAGGTCATTCTAGGCTCTAGAACGTGTGCCATAGCTTCAGGTTGAAAAGCAGTTTTGCTTCCAATAATTGCAAATTCAACTCGTCTGTTTAACTGTCTGCCAGCAAAAGAATTGTTGTTTGCCACAGGATTATTTTCTCCAGCTGGTGTTACAACTAAAGCAGTTTGATCAACACCTTGAGCTAAAAAGTAATCATAACAAGCTTTTCCACGTTGTTCTGCAAGGTTTTTATTGTAAGCAGGATTTCCAAAACCATCTGAATATGCTTTTATATCTATTTGAATTTCTTTATTTTCTCCATAATATTGTACTAGTTGATCCATAGCTTTTTTGGAAATAGCAGTTAAGTCTGCACTATTAAAATCAAAATATACATTTTCAAAAAATGTTCTTGATGGCTTAATAGCAGAACTAGAAATTTTGAAATTATCTATAGAAAATCTTGATTTTGTTCCGTTTGAAACCGAATTTTGAGCTTCAGGTTGTTCGGATGGTAATTCTGAAAAACTTACTGCTTTTTTGGTTGCAGGTTTTGGCGTTTTTACTTCCGAAGCCATTGTTTGTTCGGCTTTATTTTCGGAAACGATTACTTTTTCAGGAGTTTTTGTTTCTGTAATGGTTGATTCTGTTTCTGTAATCACATTGTTTGTTTCAATAGACTTTATTCTATTTGATGTTGTTCCAGCTGAACTATTTAAGGAATTTGTGCCAGTTGCAACTGCAGCATTTGCTTTTTCAGTTCCTATATTTGTCGTACTTTGAGTTGAACTATTCAAAGAATTTGTACCACTTGCAACCGTTGAATTTGCTTTTTCAGTTCCAGCATTTGCCGTTTTTTGAGTTGAACTATTCAAAGAATTTGTGCCAGTTGAAACGGCTGTGTTTGCTTTTTCAGTTCCAGCATTTGCCGTATTTTGAGTTGAACTATTCAAAGAATTTGTGCCATTTGCAACCGTTGCATTTGCTTTTTCAGTTGCTACATTTGTTGTATTTTGAGTTGAACTATTCAAAGAATTTGTACCAGTTGCAACCGTTGAATTTGCTTTTTCAGTTGCTAC
>REAG01000374.1 GCA_004294265.1 Cytophagales bacterium
AACTAATAACTAATAACTAATAACTAATAACTAATAACTAATAACTAATAACTAATAACTAATAACTAATAACTAATAACTAATAACTACTTTGGTCCATAATACATAAACAATACAGGTGGAATTAATAATAACATACAAGAAACAAATAAAACTATCATTAAAGGCAAAATCCATTTAACCCAAACTTGATAAGGAATTTTTGCAATGGCGAGCGTACCCATTGTAACACCACTTGTAGGAATAATCATGTTGTTAAGTCCATCGCCCATTTGAAAAACAAGTACTGCGGTTTGGCGAGAAACTCCAATAATATCACTCAAAGGTGCCAAAATAGGCATCGTTAAAGCTGCTTGTCCTGAACCAGAAGGTACGATTACATTAATTAAAGATTGCACAAAAAACATAATTTCGACCGAAGCGAGTGGATGGAAATCTTTTAAGGCATTAGCAATCGAAAATAAAATTGGATCAATAATCTTGCCTTCTGTGGCTATAATAATGATACCTTTTGAAAAAGCAATTATTAAACAAGCAGGTAACATTTCTTTGGCTCCTGCCAGAAAAGAAGTAATTAAATCATTGGCTTTTATACCATAAACAACTGCTGTAATTACCGCTAAACCTAAAAATAAAGCACAAATTTCATTAATATACCAGTTTAAAACTGTTGAACCAACTACTAATGTTATGATTGTTAAAAAAAACAATAAAACCACTAATTTTCTTTTTATTGTAAAAACGTGTCTGTTTTCTAATTTTAAACTTTCATCCAAATACATTTTTGTTCTAAATGCTTTGTCTATTTCATAAACTGGGCTAGCTTGAGGATTTTTTTCTATTTTATTCATGTAATAAACTAAATATCCTATTCCCAAAACCGAAAATATTATCAAACATAATAATCTATATTCCCAACCACTAAAAAGGGGAACATCGGCAATACCCTGAGCAATACCAATGGTAAATGGATTTGTAATAGCCCCTCCAAAACCGATGGCAGTTCCTGCTAGTGGCACAGCTACACCAACAATAGAATCATAACCAAGCGAAACACAAAGCGGAATTGTAATTAATACAAAAATCAAAACCTCTTCGCTAAGCCCAAAAGTTGCTCCTGTTATGGCAAAAAACAACATTAAAAGTGGAATAATGATTCGTTTGTATTTTGGTTTTTGTTCGGTTTGTTTCAAAACTAAAGTCAAACCCGACTCAATGGCTCCAGTGTTATTAACAACGCTAAAAACGCCTCCTACAAGTAACACAAATGCAATTACTAAGGCTGTTTGAGCAAAGCCTTTTACAGGTGCTTGAAAAAGTTCTGCAATGCCCTGTGGCACTTGTTTGACATTATGAAATGAATTTTGAATAATTTTAATATTACCATCTTTTTCTATTCTTTCAAATTCGCCTGCAGGTATTATCCAAGATAAGACTGCAAAAACTAACAAAACAATTGAAATTATTACTAAGGTATCGGGAAGTTTTTTGATCATTTTATTTTATTTTAAATTTTTCTTTGGATTGATATAAACTTAATTGTAAATTTTTAGCTGATAATTTAGGCGTAATTTTATTTATTTTTTGCGTATTTAATAAAGTTAGAACCTGCGAATCGCCAATTACTTCGGCAACATTATTTTTTACTAAAATGGCAGTTGCTTCGTCTATTCCAATACACAAATAGTTAGGGTTTTCAATAGCAACTGCAATTAATCTGTTTTGACGTTTGCGTTTAATAAAATGTTGGTCGATAATGGCATTTTGAATAAAACCTAAACCTTCACTAATTTCAATATTATTTGCTTCTATGGTTTCAAAACCTTGTTTTTCGGAATTTTCAGTTGTTGATGGATATTTTAATTCAACTCCTGTAATCATTTTTTGGCTCATCACGGCTGCTCCCGCACTGGTGCCTGCAATTAATCCACCGTTTTTAAAACATTTTTTTATAGCAATGTCAATACCATTTGACTTTACAATGTCCATAAATTTTACTTGGTCGCCACCTGGAATGTATATACATTTTGCATTTGAAATGCTATCTAATAAAGAAGTAGAAACCATTTGGTTTCTAGCTACCATTGTACCAAAAACTTTTGTAAATCCTACTTTTAAGAATTGTTTTTGGGCATAAAATATAGAACTATCTTGCTCTTCGCTTGCATAAGGCAAAATGTAAATATAGCCAGATTTATCAACGCCACTTTCAGAAATCAAGAGTTCAAGCATTGGCGTAGGTCTTTTTCCACCTCCAATAATAAACAACTTTCCTTGAGCGATAATATTTAAACTAAAAAATAAAATAAAAGGTAAAATGTATTTTTTCATTTAGACTTTTTTTCAAAATTCCGTGGGTTAAAACCCACAGTTATTGATTTGATAATGCTTTTAATTAATTTAAAATCTTGCGTAAACAAATTCATAATTGAAAAACCCCACCCCAACAAATTTTGCTCCGATTCCGCAAAACCCCAAGGGGAGGGGCTACGTCCCGATGCTGTTATTTTTTTAAATTATTCTCAAAATCA
>REAG01000219.1 GCA_004294265.1 Cytophagales bacterium
CTTTACGTCAATATATCTATAAATTTACTTAGCGTAAAGTACTGATTATCAATAAGTTATAAAAAAATAATTATAGATAAATACTCGTCAGGTTAATAGTACAAATAGGTAAGTATATACAAAAAAAATCAAGCAAATTCATGTTAGATTACTTTTTTTTCCACTTCTTTTTAACAAAGTAAAAAATTATAATTACCAAAATCACAAATGGCCAAATGCTAACTATCCATAGTCCAAGATTTTGAATAGACGACCAACCATCCGAAAATGATGATTTTATTTTACTCCAAAAACTAATATCAGGAGCTTGGTAGTTTTCTAAATTTTGGTAAAAAGTTAGATTGATGGTGCTGTAGGCTATACGATCTTTTAGGTATTTTAATCTGCCTTCTTTAGCTTCAATTTCTTCTCTAATTATTCTGATTTGGTTTTCAACGGCAAGTATATCATCAATCCTGGATGCTTTTTTCAGTATTTCCAAGTATTTTTGTTCAACTGCTTTTTTGTTTTTGAGGCGGGATTCTATATCTATAAATTCTTCTGTAACGTCTTCGGCATTGATATTTTTGTAATTAAGATAAATGGATTCGGTTTGCAAAGCATTTAAAAGTGTATCAAATTTTGAATTGGTAATCCGAACAATAAAACTAGCTTCGATATTATATCCGTTATTATTTTCATTGTAAGAAGTATTTATACCACCAAAATCTTTGGCAATTCGTTTTAATTTTTCGGCACTTTTCTTGAAATCTTCTACTTGAAAACGAACCGAAGCTGTTTTTATGATTTTTTGCTCGGTGTTTTCACTAATTTTTGAATTATTTTCTAAAGGCTTTGGAACTTCAACTGCATCAGAAATCATAGCTTCTTCTTGCACAGCCATATTATCTGAGGCATAACTTGAACTTGAAACCGCATTTGACATATCTAAACCACTTCGATTTTCAGATTTTGAACAGCTAAATGCACTCAAACCAAAGATTATCAGGCTTCTAATTAAATTTTTCATTAAAATAATTTTAAATATATAAGTTTATTAAACGAAAGTACATTGATTTTATTTTATCTTTTTTTATTTTATCTTTTCAATTTCAATATGAATAAAAATACATTTTTTCTTATCCTAAAATTATTTTGCCTGTTTCAAGAAATTTTTTTTAAACAAAGAATTTAGGGGATTTTATACTTAAATTTATCATATTCTAATTTGTCAATATTATTTTCCCAACAAACTATCATGTGGCAGGTTTTTTCGCTGTTCAAATGCGAAAAGTAAGAACTGCTTTTAAATTCAAATTCAATATCAATAGTCATTAAATCATCTTTTTTTTTACCATTTAATTTTACTTGTGCGTCTTGAAAAGCGGCTCTGAGATACACAATATGATCAAATGAAACTAACTGAGTTTGACCAGAATATCGAAAAGGAATGTCCATTAAATAAATAAACATTGTACAAAATAAACCAACAACATCCATTTCGCAAGTGGGTTTATAAGGGAATACTTTACAAACATTTTCAAAATAAATGCTTAAAAATGGTTTTCCGTGTTTATTTGATACTTTATAAGAAGTTCCTCTATCAAAATTTTGTTCTTTTGCAAGTTGTAATGCATCAATTGCCAAACCTGTGTTTATTTCTAATTTGTTCGATTTAGCACTTTTTAATAATTCGATTGTTGTTGAAATAATATCATTTGTATGAAAGGGCTTATTAGTAATAACTTTACCAATAGTATTATCTTTAACTGTTTTTTCAATGTTAATTTTTTTTATTCCCTCTAAAATAACTTCCCTAATATTTTGGTCAGCTTTTGCAAGTGTCAATAAATGAGTAACTAAAATATTATCACTAAATGACTCATCAGAAAATGATTTATAAATAGTAACATATCCGTTTGCTCTAGACTCACTTATATTTAATTTCTGTTCTGTATATTCCCCAAAAGAATCATAGTTGAATAATTTAAACTCTTTTGTTTCTTTAATTTGACTTAAAGTAGCACCAGCACGCCAAGCATTTTTACCCGAATCATTTGAATTAATCAAACGGTTTAGTTCAATGGTCTTTTTATTTAAAATTTCGGCATTTTCTTTCATATTTCCTGGTTTTTACTCCACAACCCCATTCAAATACTTAATCTTTGGCTTAGCATTCAAAACATCATTTCCTCTGTAAATACAAGTATATTCAGAGGTATATTCAGGTTTTCCTGCTACTTCAACTACCAATTTGAAAAGATTATTTTTCATTTTAGGCAAAACCATTCTTGCCGTTGGTCCCGCTGCATTTTCATATTCATTGCATCCAGCAAATTCCCAATCCAACAATTTGAGGGTTTTGTTATCATCATAAACAATCTTAGCAGTAACTTTTGCTCCTGGTACTTTTTCGTGAATGTCGTTTAGCATAAATAATTCAGCAGAGAAAGTTTCGCCTTCGTCCCAACGCCATTTTGGAATACGAGCACTCGCCAAAACTGGTCTGCAGGCTTTTCCTACATGATAGTAAGCTGCTTTTGGGGCAGAAGGCCAATTAATCAATGAATTATTGGCTGCACAAGGCCAAGGTTCTTGATAACACCAATTCACCGACATGGCACAAAACGGTTTTTGTCTGCGAGATTCTTCAAATATACATTTATATCCTTCGCATTGAGAGAGTTGTGAGTAAGCAACTAAATCTTCCAACGATTTTATTTCACCAAAATATTCAGTAAGAAAAGGTAATTCTAACCAACGATTGGCACCCCATACACCAAACGCATGGTGAGTTTCCCAACCAGTACCTCTTTTTGGAGGAAATAGTTCAGAAGAAGGCATCATAGCTTTTAAAACTTCAATATTCGCAACTGAAGGCACGCCAAACTCAGTATAAGCCGTAAATTTCTTTTTTGGCATCCATTGAAAAACTTCGCCACCATTGGCTTGTTCATACATTACATAGTGTCCATGTCCCATGCCATTCAAAGGCGAAGTCATGATAAAAGGTGTTTGAGGATCTATTCCATAAGTTAAATGATCGAGCAAACGCAAAGCATGGTGTTGATCGGTCATTCGGCTCCATTCGTTGAAAAGTTCGTTTCCACCACACCAAAGTCCTAAACTTGCATGTTGGCGTACTCTTTTGATGATAGAAGTTGCTTCTTGTTTCAAAACATCCAAATATTTTGGGTCGTTTGGATATTCGTTGCAAGCCAAAGGAAATTCTTGCCAAACCAAAATTCCATATTCATCACATAAATCAAAAAACGACTCTTTATTAATAACTCCACCACCCCAAACTCTAAAAATATTAAAATTAGCTTCTTTAGCCAGTTTTATATGTTTTTCGTAAGACTCACGAGTAGCCAATCCCATAAAAATTTCTGGATGCACCCAATTGCTTCCTTTTGCAAATACTTTTTTGCCATTCACTACAATTTGAGTGGGAGCAACCGCACGAGGTTTTGGAAATTCTGTAAAATCTATCCATCCGCCTTCGTTCATCAACATTTCTATTTTTCTAAAACCAACTTTGGCTGTTTTTTTGTCTAAAACTGTTCCAGAAGCATCTTTTACAGTAAAAGATAAATTGTAAAGTGTTTGCTTTCCGTAAGTATTTGGCCACCATAACTCTAAATTTTTAAGAGAATCTTTCGGAGAAATTGAAAATTTATCGGATGAAATTGTTCCGTTTAAATTTAAAATATCACTTCCAGCAGCGTTTGATAATTTCAATTCATACATTTTTCCAACACCATCCAATAGTTCTGCATCATATCTAAAAAAAGCAGATTTTGAATTTGGGTTAAGATTATAATAGGTATTTACTTCTTTGATTTGAGTTGAATTTCTAGTTTCAAGATAGGTTTCATCCCAAATTCCACGAGTTATCAAGCGTGGATGCCAATCCCAACCATAGCTCACGGCAGGTTTTACAGAAGTTCGAGCATTGTCTCTGTAATGCCAAATCGTTTGACGAGAACCTGCAACTGTAATAACTGGCAAAATTTTAATCGTCAGTTCATTTTTGTCTTTTAATTTTGAAGTCAAATCTAAATCTACATAAGTAAACATTCCTTCTTGCTCATGAATTTTTTCCCCATTTAATGAAATAATAAACTGATAATCAATTCCTTTAGAAACAAAATGAAATTTTTGTCCTGTTTTCAATACAGGTTTATCAAAAGAAGTTTTATAAGTGAACCATTTTTGCTCATAAGGAATAAATTGTTCAAAGTTATTACCAAACCAATAAGGTTGTTTCATTTTTTCACCCACCATTAAATCGAGCTGCACAGCACCAGGAACGGTAGAAACGTAATATTTTAGCGGTAAATCATTTGAATTTGAATGATAACCAACTTGCCAATTAAGCAAAGTTTGCGTATTTTGAGCAAAGGAAAATAAAGTACTAAAGATAAATGTAAAAAGAAATTTTTTCATGGAATTATTATATTTTTTTAAAAACAATGCTATTTAACTAATATATGATTACTTTCAAAAAAAAAAATAATAAGTAAAATTTCTTTTAAGAAAAAAGTAAAAAAAGTTATTTTTTTAATTTAATTTATTAATAAGATATTAATAAATTAAATTAAAATAATTATTCATTTAATTATTTTCTAAAATGTGAATTTACACTTTTTATATTTTTGAAGTATGTTAAAATTAAAATCATTCGTTTTTAAAATATTTTAGTGAACCACTAAAAACCCCAATATTATTTTAAAAACCCCACCCAAACCAATTTCTGCTACGAAACTACAGAATCCAAGTGGGAGGGCTTCAAAGTAATTGAGGTTTTTAAGAGTTCCCTTTATAGTATTTTAAATAATAAGGAATATAAATTTAAAATTTATATTTTTAAATCATTTTGACTTTTAAAGATAAGTTACTAATTTTATACCAAAAAGCGATTATTTCAATTAAAAATTTTCCCATCTCAAAGATTTAATAAAAACATATTATGAAACTAGTAAGATTTTATCAAAATAATTTTATAAAACCAGCAGTTTTGGTAAATAATAAAATTTTTGATGTTAGCAGCTTTTTTTTAGATTTTAATGATTATTTTTTTGAATTTGGAGGACTAGAAAAACTTCAAAAAATTGATTTATCAAATCTTCCTAGCTATGACTATCGACCTGAAGTTTTATCTACTTGCGTTGCTCGACCTTCCAAAATAGTGTGTATAGGTTTAAATTTTAGACTTCATGCACAAGAAACAAATTCGCCAATTCCTAAAGAACCTATTTTGTTTTTTAAATCTACCTCTGCACTCAATAATCCAAATGGAAATCTTATTATTCCTCGAAATTCAGAAAAAACAGATTGGGAAGTAGAATTAGCAGTTGTAATTGGTAAGAAAGCTTCTTATGTAGATGAAAATAATGCACTTGATTATGTGGCTGGATATTGTTTGCATAATGACTACTCTGAAAGATCTTTTCAAATCGAACGTGGCGGACAGTGGAATAAAGGAAAAGGTTGCGACAGTTTTGCTCCTTTAGGTCCATTTTTAGCAACAAAAGATGAAATAAAAGACGTAAACAACCTTCGTTTGTGGCTTAAAGTTAATGGAGTTACTAAACAAGATGGTAATACCAATGATTTTATTTTTAATATCCCTTTTATAGTTAGTTATATTAGTCAATTTATGACTTTATTGCCAGGTGACGTTATCTCTACTGGAACACCCGCAGGAGTTGGAAGAGGTTTTAATCCGCCCCAATATCTTAAACCAGGTGATTTTGTTGAGTTTGGCATAGATGGATTGGGAGAGCAAAAGCAATTAGTAGTTGCAAGTTTATAGATTAAAATTTGTAATTTATTATTGTTACTAATTAAATATAAGTAATAAATTATAATTCTAAAACTTTTTTAAAAACCTGACTTGCTGTTAAAACCCACTCTTTAAAAATAGTATTTGGCTTCTTTTGAAGATGAATTAAACTTAAAAGTAAATCCAAATCAAAGGTATTGTTTTGAATAACTAAATTTGTTTTGGTGGCATCAAAAGCATTGCATTGTTGCTCAAAATGACCTTCTGGCGGCACAACTAGGGTTGGTTTTTGCAAAAACAAAGCCTCACACACGCTTTCAAAACCTGCTGTACTCGCATATCCCATGCAAGTA
Source organism: Cytophagales bacterium (assembly GCA_004294265.1). Classification (GTDB taxonomy): domain Bacteria; phylum Bacteroidota; class Bacteroidia; order Cytophagales; family UBA9547; genus REAG01. The sequence continues at coordinate 6,121 of REAG01000219.1, forward strand.
CGCATACTTTCCAAAAATCTTTTGTCGTTTAAATGGTAGCAAATTAGAGTTTTATTTATTACTTCTCCATCTAATACGCTTTTATTGTCAGAATAAAAATGAATTAAAATATGACTATTTTTTTCATGCCATTTAATAATATCTTCTAAAAATCCTGGATTAACAACATAAACTAAAAGATGTCCTTTATTTTCGGGTTTTAATTCTAAAACTTCGTTTCGGAGTAGGGGAGGAACCACATAGATATTGTTTAAATCTGAGTTTGGATGATTATAAAACGAAAGTGCCAATTTTTTTGATGCTCCATGATGCGTAATTTTTGTATTTAATAAATAGAAAAATTTATCCACTTTTTTTACTTTTTTAGGAAACTCAAATGTGGGATGTTCTAGTAAATATTGATGTCCAATGCAAATGAAAGGAATGGAATTGGCATATAAAAGTTGGTGCATGCCTGCCAAAAAATCATAAAAATTGATGATAACGTCTGGTTTTTTATTTGAAATTATCGCATCGAGTTTTTTGAGATATTTTAAGTAAGATTTCGTATTTAATAAGTTGTTTATTATTGTCTTTTTTACTTTTATGGATTTATTATTTTTATCAATTTCAAAGTTTGGACTTTCAAAAGGAATAACTTCACAAGCCATATTTTCAAAAAAGAAACTTGGAATTTCTCTTCTTTTGCTTTTTCCAACTAAAGCTGCACAAACTTGATGTCCATTATCAGAAATTAGTTTTTGCAACGCAATCGCTTGTGTAATATGCCCTCTGCCTTCGCCTTGAACTATAAATAAAAACTTTTTCATGTTTTAAATTTTAATAAATATAGAAAAAAATCTCAAAAACCTAATATTTATATTTTTCTTTCCATCGTTTTTTTAGAAAATTCCTACTTTCTTCTTCTCTTTGATTGGCTGCGGGTTCATAAAAAACTGTATTTTTGATTTCTTCTGGCAAATATTCTTGAACTACAAAGTTATTTTCAAAATCATGGGCATATTGATAGCCTTTTCCATAATTCATTTCAGACATAAGTTTTGTAGGAGAATTTCTCAAAGGTAACGGAACTTGTAAGTTTCCTGTTTGTTTTACTAAATTTCGAGCCATTTTTATGGCTTTATAAGTAGAGTTACTTTTAGGCGAGGTTGCTAAATAAACCACGCATTGACTCAAAATAATTTCAGATTCTGGATAACCAATTACATTTACTGCTTGAAAACAGTTATTGGCAATGACCAAAGCCGTAGGATTTGCATTTCCAACATCTTCGGATGCTAAAATTAATAATCTGCGGGCAATAAAACTCAAATCCTCACCCCCTTCAATCATTCTCGCCAAATAATAAACGGCTGCATTTGGGTCGCTGCCTCGAATAGATTTTATAAATGCTGAAATAATATCGTAGTGCATTTCTCCATTTTTATCATAGAGAGCAATATTTTTATTTACCAAAGATATTACTAAATCATCTGCTATAATAATAGGATTTTCACTCGCTGAAACAACTAATTCAAGTAAATTAAGTAGTTTTCTGCCATCTCCACCCGACATTCTAAAAAGGGCTTCAGTTTCTGTTACCGTTATATCTTTTGATTTTAACCAAGTATCATTTTCTAAAGCATTTGTAAGAATTTGCATCAATTCCGACATTTCAAAAGGTTTTAAAGCAAATACCTGACAACGAGAAAGCAAAGCACTGACCACTTCAAAAGATGGATTTTCGGTTGTAGCTCCAATTAAAGTAATGATTCCTTTTTCTACCGCAGCTAAAAGCGCGTCTTGTTGGGTTTTATTAAATCTATGAATTTCATCAATAAATAAGATAGATTTTTGCTTATATTTTGCTTGTTCTATTACTTCTCTTACTTCTTTTACTCCTGAACTAATGGCACTCAAAGCTATGTAGGGCATTTTGAAATGATTGGCAATAATTCCTGCTAAAGTGGTTTTTCCTACGCCAGGCGGACCCCAAAAAATAAGCGAGGGTAAAGAATTATTTTCTAATATTTTCTTAATAACCCCTTGATTACCAATCAAATGTGATTGTCCAAAAAAATTATTTATCGTTTTGGGTCTTAATCTTTCTGAAAGTGGAATATCTAACATTTTTAGAATTTATAACAAAGTAAAAGAAATGTTAATTAAAAAGTGATTTTAAAATTATCAATAAAAATGGAAACACTTAAATAATTTCAAACGCTAAATATTAACTTTTAAAATTAATGTTTAGCGTTTGAAGTTGTATAAACTAAAAATATTACAAATGGATGCACTCCCCGTAAGCTTGTTCGGTAGCTTCCATGATTGCTTCACTCATGGTTGGATGCGGATGCACAGATTTCATAATTTCATGGGCTGTGGTTTCTAATTTACGAGCAACCACAACTTCTGCAATTAATTCAGTTACGTTATAACCAATCATGTGAGCACCAAGCCATTCGCCATATTTAGCATCAAATATTACTTTTACAAAACCATCTTTTGCACCTGCTGCACTTGCTTTTCCGGATGCTGCAAACGGAAATTTGCCTACTTTAATTTCATATCCAGCCTCTTTTGCTGCTTTTTCAGTCATTCCTACCGATGCAATTTCTGGAATGCAATACGTACAACCAGGTATATTTCCATAATTAAGTGGCTCAGGGTGGTGTCCTGCAATTTTTTCAACACAAATAATTCCTTCAGCGGAAGCCACATGCGCCAAAGCTGGTCCTTTCACAATGTCACCAATCGCATAAACATTCGTAATATTTGTTTTATAAAAATCATCAATTAAAACTTTGCCTTTGTCGTGTTTTACGCCAGCTTCATCTAGCCCTAAACCTTCCAAATTTGTAACCACACCAGCTGCCGAAAGAACTATATCACATTCAATAGTTATATTTCCAGTTGGCGTTTTTACTTGAACTTTGCAGTCTGTACCTTTTGTATCCACACTTTCAACCGATGAGTTTGTGTAAATATCCAAACCTTTTTTCTTATATTGTTTTTCTAATTCTTTAGAAATATCTTCGTCTTCCACAGGAACTATTCGTGGCATAAATTCCACGATTGTTACTTTTGTTCCCATTGTTGCATACACAAATGCAAACTCCACACCTATAGCACCTGAGCCAATCACGACAATTGATTTTGGTTGTTTTGGTAAGGTCATTGCTTTTCTGTATTCAATTACTTTTTCGCCATCAATTTTCACATTTGGCAATTCTCTTGCTCTTCCACCAGTTGCTAAAATTATATTTTTTGACTCATGAATTGTTTTTTTTCCGTCTTTGGCAGTAACTTCAACTTTTTTATCTTTCGTAAGTTTTCCAAAACCATCAATAACATCAATTTTGTTTTTTTTCATCAAAAATTGAACGCCCTTGCTCATGCCGTCAGCCACATTTCTACTTCTTTTGATAACAGCATCAAAATCGGCTTTATATTCTTTTACAGTAATTCCATAATCGGCTGCGTGTTGAATATATTCATACACTTGAGCCGATTTCAATAATGCTTTTGTAGGAATACAACCCCAATTGAGGCAAATACCGCCTAAACTTTCTTTTTCTACAACCGCAACTTTCATTCCTAATTGAGAAGCACGAATTGCAGCCACATATCCACCAGGACCAGAGCCTATAATAATAATGTCGTATGCCATAAATTTTTTATGTAAATTTCAAATTTCTAACAAAAATAATAGAAATACCTATTAAAAAATGTTAAACTTATTTTTTTTTATTTTTGATAGATAAAAATGAACTCTCCAAAACCTAAATATTGTTTTTAAAACCCTGCCCAAACCCTTTAAACGGTAGTATTTAGTAATATTAACTAAAAACTAATCCGTATTTTACAAGCGAAAGTTCTACTTTAACTTTAGTTCCAACACCAAAAACACTATGAATGTGCATTTTTCCGCCCATTTTTTCTGTAAATGCTCTGCAAAACATCAATCCAAAACCAGATCCACGTTCTTTGAGTGTTCCTTCTGTGGTTTGAAAAAAATTATTGTTATTTAATAATTCTAAAACTTCGGGTTTTATTCCAATTCCGTTATCGGAAATTTCTATGGTAAGCAAATCATCATCAAAAATATGAGTCTGGATAGTAATAATACCACCAATGTTGGTAAATTTAATGGCATTAGAAATTATATTTCTTAAAATCAATTCTGTCATGTTTTTATCGGCTTTTACAAATTCGTTTTCAGTATAATTTTCAATAGTAATTTGCTTTTGATTTGCCAATGGACTTATCAATCGTACTACATCAAAGCTCATTTGCAACAAATTTATCTTAGTTGGTGTGAATCTAAATTCTTTGTTTTGGGTTTTAGACCAATTAAGTAAATTTTGTAAAAGTATTACTTGATCATCAGTGGCATCTTTCAGTTTTTTAAAATGTAAAATTTTATTTTCATTACTAATTGTAGTAGGTTTTTCAATTATTATATCTAAAAATTTCTGTAAAGTTAGTAAAGGTCCTCTCACATCGTGCGAAATAATAGATAAAAAAATTTCTTTTAATGTATTGGCTTTTTGAAGTTCATGTTTTTGTAAATTTAGTTCTTCAACAGTGGATTTTAATAAAAAATTTATATTGGATAGTTCTTTATTTTTAGTTTCCACATCTTGAGTGTGAATAGAAACTTCGGTTGCCAATTCAATAAATTTGTTTTGAATAATTTTAAATTCAGCAATATTAGAAATTTTTGAAAACGTGGGTATGATTTTAAAATAAGAAATTTTATTTGTTTCTATTGCTATCAATAATTCTGATAAATTAGAAGCTATAATTTTTTTAAATGCAAAACTCATCAACAATGCTAAACATAAAGATATACCAACTATGGCAATAAATTTGACTTTAATATCATTATTTAACGTATTTAAATTATAATTCACAATCTCTTCGGTTTCGGTGCTTGCTTTTGATAGTTGATGAAAGTATGTATTTACAATTTTTTTATGTCCATTTTGATTTGTAAATCCTATTTGAGAATC
>REAG01000375.1 GCA_004294265.1 Cytophagales bacterium
TCAACAAGAATCATAAGAGTCAACGATGAAGGTTTCAATTCCAATAACTGGTGCGATTAAAAGGGTAACATAAAGTGTTACATATATGCTGGTGCTTAGTTTCAATTCCAATAACTGGTGCGATTAAAAGCTCGAATTAATTAATAATTAGTGTATCTACATAACTGTTTCAATTCCAATAACTGGTGCGATTAAAAGCCAGTAATGGCTTAATATTGTTCCAAACGTTACCAAAGTTTCAATTCCAATAACTGGTGCGATTAAAAGAAAAAATAACAAGAATTGAAATAATATTACAACACTGTTTCAATTCCAATAACTGGTGCGATTAAAAGGGAAAAAGAACAAACATCAGCCAATAAATATATCTAGTTTCAATTCCAATAACTGGTGCGATTAAAAGCTTAACCCCGTTTGACTTGGACGACTTTTTTAACTGTTTCAATTCCAATAACTGGTGCGATTAAAAGCCGTTACAAAAATAGCGTTTAAACATCAGAAAAGCAAATTTTTTGATGAAAAAAATGTAAAAAAGTCGTCCATCTACGATAACAAGATTTACCCCAACCTATGACGACTTTTTAAAACATTCATTATCAATTAATTAAAATAATAAACAACAAAAATTATCAACAAAGATAAATAAAGCATCAAAACAGAAAATCATTGACGACCTACAAAAAATTATCTAAATCATTTTTTTCTTTGCCAATCACTTCTTTATGCAACCATTTTTCGTTGCCACTCCTAAAAATAATCAAACTATCCTCGTCCTCATTCATAAATTCTTTCGCTTTTGATACCAATTCTTTGAGCTTTACCTCCGTAATTTCACCCTCAAAAACAGAATTTTGTATCCAATTCAAATACACACGACAAAGCTTCAGCATTTTTACTACTCGTCTCTCTCCACAATCATACACCAAAATTACATACATAATTTTTTTTAATTTAAAGTATTACCACCAAATTTTAAAAGGCTTATACACATCAATTTGAAGCAAATGCTTCACCAACTTATAACATTCCAAACGCACCAAATATTTATAAGATACACTTTTATTCAAAGTTCTATGCTTGATAGTTTCTCTCAATTTCTCCTCCCAAGCCTTCATAAATATTTTTTTGCCCGATTCTTTCAACAAACAACTATTCAATTTTTTATCAAAATCTTTCGCCTGAATTTGCTTTTTATTCAACAAACTAAAAATCAATCTATCCACCAAAATAGGTTTAAAAATTTCTGCCAAATCTAATGCCAACGAATACCGCCGCTCACCCGGTTCGTGCAAAAAACTAATCGTAGGATTAAGTTGTGTATGATAAATCTGGTCAAGACACAAAGTATAACAAACCATATTGCCAAAAGAAATCAAAGCATTTACTTCATTCGAAGGCGGTTGTTTGGTTCTATTACCCATCTCAAAATCATTGATTATCACATCAAAAGCCTCATAATAAACCTGCCGAATATTGCCTTCGATGCCCATCAACTCAAAAATAGAATCAACCGTATCATTTGTATCCGTAGGCATTAATGCTTTTTTAAGCGTAATGATATAATTTTCAATCTTCTCAATCTGTAACTACACATCTTTTTCACGTTGATTATAATATTTCAAATTCCTCAACATATTCGTTCCCGCTCCCTCAATCAACTTTTGAGCAATCGAAAATCTTTTTTTCTTAGCCAAATAAAATTTTGTTTGAGCAATATGTACCTTGCCCGATAACAAATATTCTTTGGACATAAACGAACCTGTATAATGCTCATAATAATCAAAAAAATGAACAGAAATATGATGTTTACCCAAAAAATTAAGCAAAGCACTATTGATGTCCAAAGCACCAAAAACATACAAATTTTCTACATCTTCAATCGGAATATATTTGGCTTTTTCTTCATTGCCTGCCTCATTAATTGGCACAAATTTTAAGGTATTGTCTTTTCTTGACATTCTACCTTCATTAAACAAATAGTATGTTTTCATTCGTTAATATAACAAAAATCGTAATAAGAACAAGTTTTACAGTACGTTTTTTTTACTAATTCAGGACAAAATTCTTGGTTCAATATCGTTTTAATGGCTTGAATAGCATTTTTTATTTCAGTTCTATCATCTTCTTTCAGTGGGTCTATAGTATGTTTTTGTTTTAATTTTGGATATTCCAAAACGCCACTTGCTCCCTCGATTCCATTTTTTTCTAACAAAAATAAATAAAATTTGACTTGTGCAATGTGTGCATTTTCTAATTTATTTGATTTTTTTATTTCGTGTACAATTTTATGATTAGCCTCATAAAAATCAATTTTTGCATTCAAACCAATGCTTTCAAAATCAATAGAAATTTCAATTTCTGTGTATTTTTCAGGTCTTTGTGTATAAGTAGTTTCGCCAATCAATTTTCCTTCATAGACAATATCAGAGGTTTGTTCCATCGAAACCTGACTATGAAATAACCATAATTTTCGTTTGCAAATATGAAAATAAGCAAAATGAGAAGCTGTAA
>REAG01000376.1 GCA_004294265.1 Cytophagales bacterium
TTACATAAGCGATGAAAAATTATATGAAATCCTTTCGGGGGAGGCTTTTATAACTTTAAATATTGAAAATTTTGTGGTAGATGATTTTTTTCATTGGACAAAATCGGAACGCAGTTTTAAATCTTTAACACCAATTTTTCGTAAGATAGCCCAAGAAATATCTACTTTTGATTTCACGAAAATAGACGAAGATATTCTCAAAGGCGTTTACCAAGGCTTAATAGATTTGGACACACGCCATAGCTTGGGCGAGTATTACACACCCGATTGGCTTTGCGAAAGAGTAGTTCAAGAGTATGATTTCAAAAAAAATAGTCGCATTTTAGATCCTAGTTGTGGCTCAGGTTCTTTTTTGAGAGCTGCCATTGCAAGACTTAAAACCTTAAACCCCGAAATAAGCACAGACGAGATTGCAAAAGCCGTTCACGGCATCGATATTCATCCTTTGAGTGTTCAGATTGCCAAAACAACTGTACTTTTGGCATTAGGAAAAGATATTGATAAAAGTAATAAACCAATAAAAATAAATGTAATTTTAGCTAATACTTTATTAGCTCCTGATGGTGCAGTTGAGTTATTTGGAAAATCATTTAGAATGACCATCGACAAACAAAATTTAATTTTAAATTCAAAAGTTTTTGATGATATAATACTTTTTGATGATGCCATACATATTTGTGATGAATTGGCAAACGCTACAATCAAAAGTAAAAAAATAGACCTTAAAAGTTTTGAAAATTCTTTACGAACTATCCATAAAAATGGCGGATTAACGCCACCCATCATTGATAGTTTTTATAAAATATACGAAAGTTTTAAAATTGTAAAAGAAGAAAAAAGGGATACAATTTGGAAATTTATAGTTCAAAATTTATATAAACCTTACTTTTTAGCCAATAAATTCGATTTTATTGTGGGTAATCCGCCTTGGTTTACGTTTAGCAGTATTAAAAATGAAACATACCAACAAACCATCAAAGACCTTGCAGGAAAACATAAAGTCAAAACTAATGAAGAAGGCACATTTCCACATTTAGAAATTGCAGCCATATTTTTAGCTTATTGTAGCGGCTATTTTTTAAGAGAAAATGGTAAGATTGCTATGGTTTTACCACGAAGTTTTTTTAATGCCAAACAGCACGAAAATACTAGAAGCGGAAAATCAGAAGGTTATAAAATTACTAATCTTTGGGATTTAGAAAAGGTTACTCCCCTATTTAACATACCAAGTTGTGTAATTTTTGGAGAACAAGAATTTAATCCAAAAAATAAAAAAAACAACTTTAATAGTTTGTATTTTTCAGGTAGATTACCCAAACATAATTGCCATTGGGAAGTGGCAGAGCCAAAATTAACCGTTATTTCTCAAACTTTACATTATGCCAAACAAGGAAAATCATCGGCTTTTAGTGTAACAAAATCAAATAAAAATAAAAAAATAAATCTATATAAAGATGCTTTTAAACAAGGGGCAATTTTGGTTCCTCGCACCTTTTATTTTGTTGATATTGCCTTAGAAAATATTACTCCTTTTGAAGATGATACGGCTTGGAAAGATAGAATTATTCCTTTAAAAACGGCAGAACATGTCAAAGCTGATGCCAAAAAACCGTGGAAAGATGTTAAATTGAATGCAAAAGTGCATACAGAATTTGTGTTTAGAACGGCTCTTTCAAAAAATATACTCCCTTTTGTGTTGTTCAAGCCCGAATTAGTGCATTTACCTATAAAAATAAATGAAATTGAAGGCGTTAAAAACATTGTTTTAATGAACCAAGATGATTTTTTTGAAGATGGAAAACATAAAACTGCGATGTGGTTTAAGGATTGTGAGAATATTTGGGATATAAACCGAACGCCATTAAACAAAAAATATACAGCTACAAATTATATAAATTATCAAAATAAACTTACTTCTCAAAATCTAAATGCACCTTTTTTAGTTATTTACACTGCCTCCGCCAAAGATGCGAATGCCACCATCGTCAAGCGAAGTGATATGGCTTTAGAGTTTATTGTGGAAAGTTGTGGTTATGTTTTTTATACGCATAGTTTAACAGAAGCTTACTTTTTAACAGGGTATTTGAATGCCACCAAACCTAATTTATTGATGAAAGATTTTCAAGCAAAAGGGCTTTTTGGACCAAGACACGTGCATAAAAAAATCTTAGATGTTTATTTTCCTACTTTCAACGAAAATGAAAAATTGCATATTTCGTTAGCCCATTGGAGCGAAATGGCACATTCAAAAGCCAAAGAATATGTAGAAAAAAATCCGCCAACCGAAAATATTATTTCTGCCATAGCCTTAGGTAAATTGCGAACCAATATCAAAAAATATATCGCTCCTGAAATGTTAGAAATTGATACATTGGTGGAAAAATTGATGGAAAATTAGGTTAAAATATTTAATTTTTCATTTCTATTTTTTGTTACATTTGTAAAATAAGTTTCTGCAAGTGCAAACCAAAATAGAACACATTTTAGCATACAAAAAAAATATTCTTT
>REAG01000220.1 GCA_004294265.1 Cytophagales bacterium
TCGACTTTGTAAAAAAAATAAAAATTATTATCTTTGAAAATTTATGTGGTTTATTTAAAAAATACAATTTTTATAAGGGACAGCTGCAACTTGGGTTAAGTGCAAGGATTTTAGACCAAAGTCTCTAAAATCCTTGCAATGGATAACTTAAAAATAAAATAAAAAAATTAAATTTTACTTTTTTTGAAATAAAATCTGCTTAATTGATGAGATAAAGAAATAATATTTTCTTAAATTATGGCTTATGGAGATTATTTGAAGGCTAAATTTCAAAAAAAATCAATTTTTAACAGACTCTGACTTTATCAACAGACCCTAATTAACTACTAGAAAATTATTTTAAAATAAGGCGATAAATTTTCTAGTAGATGTAGTTCACATAAAGATTACTCTTCTTTATATGGTACTCGATCCTTATCATTAACTCTAAATCTATAACTTCTACCGCTTAATATTTCAATCATTCTTACTAATTCTTTGTTGTAAGATTTCTTTTTAAAAATAGCATCTTCAAAAGAAGTGTATACTAAGCTTCGATTAATAACACCTGCCATTACATTAGAACGACCTTCAAGTAAGCCCTCTAAAGCACCTAAACCTAATCTGCTAGCCAAAACTCTATCGGCTGCTGTTGGCGAACCTCCTCTTTGAATATGTCCTAAGTTAGTTACTTTTATATCTAAGTGCGGAACAGCTCGCTTTACCCTGTTGGCTATTTCTTGAGCATTTCCTTCTTCATCTCCTTCGGCAACCACAATGATATGTGATGATTTGCTATGGCTCGAAACTTCTTTTAATTTCTCAATTACGTAAGAAGTTGAAGTTTTTGTTTCAGGAATCATAGCTAATTCTGCTCCACCACCGATGGCTGATCGAATAGCAATATATCCAGAATCTCTACCCATTACTTCCACAAAAAATATGCGATCATGTGCATCGGCAGTATCTCTAATTTTATCAATTCCGCTCAAAGCTGTATTTACTGCTGTGTCGTAACCAACCGTAAAATCGGTTCCATACAAATCGTTATCTATAGTACCAGGTACACCAACAGTTGGAACGCCATATTCAGCAAAAAATATTTTTGCACCCGTGAAAGTTCCGTTTCCTCCGATAGCAACTATACCATCTATGTTATGTTTTTTAATATTTTCAAAAGCTGCAGCCCTTCCTTCTTTGGTTCTAAATTCATCGGAACGTGCTGATTTTAAAATTGTACCGCCACGCTGAATAATATTACTTACGGAGTATCCATCCATAGGAATTATATCCCCTTTTATAAGTCCATCGTACCCACGAACTATTCCACATACATCAATACCATAAAAAACTGCTCCACGAACAACGGCTCTAATAGCAGCATTCATGCCTGGAGCATCACCTCCAGAAGTTAAAACGGCAACTTTTTTGAATTTATTTTCTACTTTTTTATTTGACATGAACTCGTTTTTTAATATTTATACAATAATTATAAAATTCAAACATAAATCAAAATATTAGTTTGATTTTAAACGAAATAATTTAAAAAAAAATTATAATAAATTAAAATATAAGTCTATTAAGTTTGTTTTAAGTGTAAATATAAGAAATTTTACCTTATTTGTTGCTTAATTTTTCAAAGTAAATTATTTTTATTATACTGGATAAAAAGTAATTTCAAAATATTTTTCAAAATTAGCAAATTTTGTTTTTTATTTCATAAATTTAATACTGTACCTAAAAAATCTAAATTCTTGAGATTTTAACTAATAATATTAAAGATTTCTTGGAATGTAAAAATTATTCAGAACCTTCAGAATCACTGTCCTCAATTTCAGCTTCAAAACTTTTTTCCTGTGAAATGAGATCAATTTCGTTTGTTAAAATTGCTTCTTTAGTTTTATTTTCAATCAAATTTGTTTCAATATCAACATTTGAGGTTAAAATAACATTTTCAGATATTTCATTTCGAGAAAGTGAACCTAAGTCATTATTTTCAGTTGAATTAAAATTAATATCTTTATTAACATTAAAATTTTCATTATTTGCGCTAGAATGAGCGTTTAAAATTTCAATAGCTTTACGAGCGGCATCTTGTTCGGCTCTTTTTTTACTGCTTCCTTTGCCAATGCTTATTTCTTTTTCGTCTAGAATGGCAATAGCTGTAAATTCTGAATATCCTTTTACAGACTTTTCTTCTGATATTTTAAAGTACCCTTTTTTGTTTTTAGCTTGAGATAAAGTAATAAATTGACTTTTATAGTTTGCATCTGTACTTACAACTACGTTAATATCATAGTGATTATCAATAAGGCGTGTAAGTATGAATTTCTTACAAAAATCAAAACCTCTATCTAAATAAATAGCTCCTAAAAGTGCCTCCATGGCATCACCATGCATAGAACTTCGGCTTGCTAAACCTCTTGAACGAGAGTTAAACTCTATAAATTTTGAAAGTCCAATTTTCTTTGCTAGTCTTCCTAATGTTTCCCCATTAACTATTCTCGAACGAATTTCAGTAAGAAATCCTTCGTCTTTAAAAGGATATTTTTTAAATAAATATTCAGCAATAACAGCTCCTAAAATAGAGTCTCCCAAAAACTCTAATCTTTCGTTGGAATGTGTAATAAGTTCTGATTTTTCTTTTGAAAGCGATGAATGCCTTAAGGCTAAAAAATAAACGGAAAGATTTTTTGGTTTTCTCCCCGTCAGTGATTTTATATATGAGGTTAGTAATTTATCCTTTTCAGAGGTGTTTTTAAATATGTTAAGCAAAGGTTTTAGCATTTGCCAAATATTTATATTTTTCTGAACAACACAGAAGCATTATGTCCTCCAAAACCAAAAGTGTTACTGATTACAGCATTTATTACTCTTTTTTGAGGTTTATTTACTGTAAGATTTAACTTTTGATCTATGGCTTCGTCTGGCACACTAAAGTTTATGGTTGGCGGCACAATTTGATTTACCAAAGAAAGCACAGAAGCAATTCCTTCAATAGCTCCTGCAGCACCCAAAAGATGACCTGTCATAGATTTAGTGGAACTAATATTTAATCTGTAAGCATCTTCGCCAAAAACTTTCTGAATTGCTTTTAACTCGGCAGGATCGCCAGCAGGTGTTGAAGTACCATGCACATTGATATAATCAATTTCAGATGGTTTCATATTAGCATCTTGCAAAACATTTTTAAGAACATTGATTACTCCTAATCCTTCAGGATGCGGAGCAGTAAGGTGGTAAGCATCAGCTGAGGCACCTCCGCCAACCATTTCGCAATAAATTTTTGCTCCACGTGCTTTGGCGTGTTCATATTCTTCTAAAATTATACATCCAGCACCTTCACCAAGAACAAAACCATCTCTTTCTTTATCGAATGGTCTTGAAGCTGTAGTTGGGCTGTCGTTTCTTTCAGACATGGCTCGACAAGCGTTAAATCCGCCAACACCAGCTGGCGTTATAGCAGATTCGGTTCCACCACAAACGATAGCGTTTGCCATTCCTAATCTAACATAATTGAAAGCGTCTATTAATGCGTTGTTACCCGTGGCACAAGCTGAAACAACTGCAAAATTTGGTCCTCTAAATCCATGTTTCATTGAAATGTGACCTGGCACAATATCAATGATCATTTTAGGGATAAAAAATGGATTAAACCTTGGCGTTCCATCACCTTGGTTAAAATTAGTTATTTCTTCTTGGAAAATCTTGATTCCGCCAATTCCAGATCCAAAAATTACGCCAATTCTATCTTTATCAACAGTATCTGTGTTTAATCCAGCATCTTCAATAGCTTGGTCGGCAGCAACAATTCCAAAATGGGTAAAAGGATCCATTTTTCTGGATTCTTTTTTGTCTATAAAGTCATCTACATTAAAACCTTTTACTTCACAAGCGAAACGAGTTTTAAATTTTGAAGCATCAAAATGAGTAATAGGAGCAGCTCCACTCACACCTGCTAATAGGTTGTTCCAATAGTCTGATACGTTATTACCAATAGGTGTAAGTGCACCTAATCCGGTGACTACTACTCTTTTAAGTTGCATGTGTAAAAATTAAAATATTACTTAGCGTTTTTTTCTAGGTATGCAATTGCATTTCCAACAGTAGCAATTTGTTCGGCTTGATCATCTGGAATAGAAATGTTAAATTCCTTTTCAAACTCCATAATTAGTTCTACAGTATCAAGTGAATCAGCACCAAGATCATTGGTAAAACTTGCTTCTTCAGTTACTTCCGATTTTTCTACACCTAATTTTTCAACGATGATGCTTTTTACTTTTTCTGCTATTTCAGACATGATGGATAAAGTTTTAAATTTTAGAGTTGCAAAGATAAAATATTTACGTTCACATTATCAAATATTTTTTTAATAATAAATTAATAAATAAAATGAATAAGGCTGATAATGAGTTTGTTACGTGTTTTTTAATGTTAAATTATTTGAAAAATAATCTAAACTTTCGATAATAACCTCGCAACTAAGCCGTATTTCAGCCTCCGAAATGACCAAAGGTGGTGCAATTCGCATCGAATTATCGCAATGTAAAAACCAATCTGTGATAATTCCATTTTCTATACATCTATCAATTACTTTTTTTAGAAATATAAAATCGGACATTTCTACGGCAATCATTAATCCTTTTTGGCGAATTGATTTTATGGATTTATGTTTTAACAAATCTATAAATAACTCACCTTTTGAATCAACTTTTGAAATTAAATCTTCATTTTCGATGGTTTCGATGGTTGCTAATGCGGCTGCACAGCAAACAGGATTGCCTCCAAAAGTAGTGATATGTCCTAAAATAGGATTATTTTTTAATACTTCAAAGATTTTTTTGCTTGATATAAAAGCCCCAATAGGCATGCCTCCACCCATTCCTTTAGCAACCAATAAAATATCAGGCACTATATTATAATGTTCAAAAGCAAACATTTTGCCCGTTCGTCCAAATCCTGTTTGAATTTCATCAAAAATAAGTAATGTTTCTGTTTCGGTGCATTTTTTTCTTAAAAGTTTAAAATAACTTTCGCAAGCCATAACAACGCCTGCTTCGCCTTGAATTACTTCCATTATCACGCAAGCCGTTTGGGTAGTTATTTTGTCTATATCGCTCCAACTTCCAAAAGTTATAAACTCAATATCGGGTAATAATGGTCGATAATTTTGCTTAAATTTTTCATTTCCCATTACTGATAAAGCTCCGTGACTTGAACCGTGATAGGATTGATGACAAGCAATAATTTGAGTGCGTCCTATATATCTTTTTGCTAGTTTTAAAGCACCCTCGGTGGCTTCTGTTCCGCTATTGGTAAAGTAACAATTATCTAAATTTGAAGGCAATAATTGGCATATTTTTTCGGCTAATTTTACTTGCGGACTGTAAATATATTCACCATAAACCATCAAGTGCATGAATTTTGCTGCCTGATTTTGAATGGCTTCTACTACTTTTGGGTGGCAATGACCTACATTACTTACGCCAATTCCCGAAATTAAATCTAAATATTTCTTTTGTTTTGAATACATCCAAACACCTTTGGCACTTTCAATTTCTAAAGCCAATGGAAAATCAGAAGTTTGAGCCACATGGGCTAAAAATAATTGTCGTTGCGAAAGGGACATTCTGTTATTATTGAAATTATGTTTAAATAAAAAATTTCATTTTAAATATTATTTAAACACAATTACAGTGTGTATGTTTTTTACCAATTTAATCGAATTTCTTCTTTTATCATCATTTTTATAATTTCAAATTTACACCAATCTTTTAACTCCGAATCTTTTTTTAAAGATTTTTCATACGTTTCTTTGGTTGTAATTTCTATATCATTGAAGTATATCTCGAAACAGCAATGTGAATAATTGCAAGGTTCAATCCTGTGGTTTAGAAATATTCTTACTTTATTTTTGAAATTAGTAAACATTTTTTCATACTGAAAATTTGAATTCAGTTCTTTGATTTCTAGACAAAAAAAAGATTGATTTTCATATTTTTCAAAATCATTTTTCGTATTAAAGTTAAAAAGTACGTCCTCATGTTCTGAGAATATATTATTTTTATCAAAACCTCTTCTATTGACTGAAATATCAAAGAAACGAGCTTCTTTTTGAAAGTGAGTAAGTTTATCTTCATTCTTACAGCGACTAAAAAGAACTTCTCCTACAGCAAAAAAATGAACTGGTTGCTTATTAATTGACTTTAATCTTTCTGGAATATAACTTAATTCACAATCCACAAAACTTAGTAAGATAAAAAATTAAACACTATTTTTTCTGAATCATTAATATCGGATGGATAATAAAAATTACGAATACTTTTATGGATTGAATTTTTAAAAGCTATAAACCAATACGATAAAGTGCCATCTTCATTGAAAATTAAAGATGAAACGCCATTTTCAGACTCCTTATTAAAGCACAATTCTTTATCTTCATTTAATAACCAATTAAAATCTAACCTATCGGAGTCTATTTGAGATTGAACTTCCAAAAAACCATTTCTAATTTTATTAAAACTTACTTTTTGTTCTTTTGTTAAATTTGTAAATACCAATATCATTTCAAATTTAGTATTTAACTTATTCAATAAATTTAAAGTAATTGAACCATTAAGGTTTTTCATATCCTTAGAATATCCAATTACAATTTCATTGTTAAAAATATCAACTAATTCTAGGTTATTCATAAATTAAATAATGTTTTAGTTTCTAAACGTAAAAGATTTTCGAATAGTAAATTTTTATATTCTCTTAATTTTTCAAATGTATTTATAATATTTGAGTTATCAACATTTTTTTCCACAGAGATATCCACAATTACTCTATTATAATTATTAATTAACTCAAATTTTTCATTAACAGTTCCAATGATTTCATTTTCAGCTTCGGTTGTAGTAAAACTTAGTAAAAAAGGACCTTTTCTGTTAATTAATTTTGGCGTTTTTGGGCAAACTACTAAATATTTTTCTAAATCTTTTTTTGAATCTTCGAGTAAATTTATTATGTTTAAATATCTACAAGAAATTTTATTAATATAGATTGTTTTATCAAGCAAAATTATTGCATCAATTAATAGTTTTAGGTTGGAAATTTCTTTTTCCCAACCTTCATATTTATTAATTGAATGGTAAGTTATGTGCGAATATTTTAAATTTATTAGTTTATCTTTTCCTGAGTTAAATAAGTAGCCATCTTTTTTTATAACTTTTTGAGAATTTAATGACTCGTTAATACTAATTTCAACAGAAATTCCTTCGTTATTTTGAGGATAATTATCCTTAACGAAATCACTTTCTCTGAATTTATTTACTAATCCATCAGAAATTAACACTCTAAAACTTATTGAAAAAATAGCTTCTACAATAGGTGGATTTTTACATTTAAATATTCTTTATTTATTGTAATTAATATTACATCTTACTTATTCTCCTTCCACCAGTTTATCAAACCGTTGGTTGAGCTGTCGTGCGAATTAATTTTTGAGTTGCCTTCAAGCTCTGGATAAATGGCTTTTGCGAGTTGTTTGCCCAGTTCTACACCCCATTGGTCGTAAGGATTTACTTCCCAAATCATGCCTTGCACAAATATTTTATGTTCATACATAGCCAATAAACTTCCCAACACTTTTGGAGTCAATTTTTTGAACATAATAGAGTTGGTTGGTCTGTTGCCTTTGAAAACTTTATGCGGCATCAAACTTTCTATTTCACTTAGATTCATGCCCGATTTTTCAAGTTCGGCTTTGGCTTCGGCAGTAGTTTTTCCTTTCATCAAAGCTTCTGTTTGAGCAAAAAAGTTAGAAAGTAAAATTTTATGATGCTCTCCCAAAGGATTTTGCGTTTGTGCTGGAATGAAGAAATCGCATGGAATCAGTTTTGTACCCTGATGAATCAATTGATAGAAAGCATGTTGCCCATTGGTGCCTGGCTCTCCCCAAATGATTGGACCCGTTTCGTAATCTACTTCGTTGCCATCTCTAGTTACAAATTTTCCATTGCTTTCCATATCTCCTTGTTGGAAATAGGCAGCAAAACGGTGCATATATTGGTCGTAAGGCAGCAAAGCATGGCTATGTGCATCGAAGAAATTATTATACCAAATACCCAATAATGCTAAAATTACAGGTAAGTTTTTATCCCAATCTGCGGTAGCAAAATGGTTATCCATTTCGTGTGCTCCAAGTAATAATTCTTCAAAATTATCAAAACCTATGGTTAAGGCAATGGAAAGTCCAATAGCAGACCAAAGCGAATATCTTCCACCTACCCAATCCCAAAATTCAAACATATTGGCAGTATCAATCCCAAAAGCAGAAACAGATTTTGCGTTGGTAGAAAGAGCAACAAAATGTTTAGCAACCGCTTTTTCGTCTTTAGCAGTTTTCAAAAACCACGCTTTTGCCGAATCTGCATTGGCTAAAGTTTCTTGTGTCGTAAATGTTTTGGATGCAATAATAAATAAAGTAGTTTCAGGATTTACTTTTTTCAAGGTTTCGGCTATGTGTGTGCCATCCACATTGCTTACAAAATGTACATCTATATTTTTTTTGTATGGTTTCAGTGCTTCTGTTACCATCACTG
Organism: Cytophagales bacterium; assembly: GCA_004294265.1. Classification (GTDB taxonomy): domain Bacteria; phylum Bacteroidota; class Bacteroidia; order Cytophagales; family UBA9547; genus REAG01. The sequence continues at coordinate 8,565 of REAG01000220.1, forward strand.
GACCTAAATCTGAACCACCAATGCCTATATTTACTACATCTGTAATGCTTTTTCCAGAAAAACCTTTCCAAGAACCTGAATGGATTTTTGTGCAAAAATCTTTCATTTGTGCCAATACTTTATTCACATCGGGCATCACATCTTTGCCTTCGAAAAGCACAGGAGTATTGCTTCTGTTTCTTAAAGCGGTGTGCAAAACAGCACGATTTTCGGTGAAATTTATTTTTTCTCCTGTGAACATTTTACCAGCCCAGTCGCCAACTTGCATTTCTTTGGCAAGATTCATTAGTAAGGTCATGGTTTCTTCCGAAATTCTATTTTTAGAAAAATCTAATAAAATATCATTGAATTGAACTGAAAATTTTTCAAATCGTTTGCTGTCGGCAGCAAACATATCTTTCATTTGCAATGGTTTTACTTTTTCAGCGTGTGCTTTCAGGGCTTTCCACGAATTGGTTTGTGTGAGGTTTGTCATGAGGTTATTTATTTGAAAGTTCTTTTAATTTTTCTACTAATTTTTTAAATTCTGGGTAATATCTTGGCAATTCATGCACTACATCTTCAGCTAAACCTTTGTCGTAAGTGTGAACTGCCAAATTTCTAAATTTTATAATTTCATTCTATAAATTTTCATTTTCTATTAAATTTAATTGTAAAACGGACTTAAATGTTTCCTTTGGAGATGCTACTTTTTGCAAACCAGTTTCAAGAATATAGACTTTAAGGGCTTTCCAACAAGTTTCAAAGGTTAATTCAAACCTTTTTATTAAACCATCTCTTTCTAGTTCTGAGTATTCATTTCTGAAAATTTCAGCAAGATTTATTGTTGCCATTTCAAAATCCTCAAATCTTTCTTTAAACTCTTCGTTCATAAAACTTCAATATTTTGTATTGCAACATTTTTAAAACTATCTCTAATATTTTGAAAATCAACCAAATCGTAGAAGTACAAAGTTGGTAAATCCTCCAAATCTATATGAATATTTGCAATAATAGATAAATCTAATTTTTCTCCAGCATCAATTCCAACATCAATATCCGACTTTATTAAATCTTGTCTATTTGCTTGCGACCCAAAAATAAATAATTTATATGAATCATCGGGCAAATATTTTGCCACAACACCTCGAATCATATTTTTTATTTCTTCTTTGCGGGTCATTTTTGTAGAAATATTTAAGATTTATTACTATTTATAATTTTAATTATTGAACCTGTAAATGATTTCATTATTTCATTATATTGATTATTTGATATTTCATTATATTTAAATTGAAATTCTGAAAATCCACGAATATAAATTATGAAATAATACTTAGAAAATAATAATTCTACACATAATTCAATTGTAAAAGGATTTTTTGATTTTTTAAATCCCATGAAAAAAAAAGTAATTTGAATTTTATTTAATTCATTAATTTCTTCAAAATAATATTTTTGATCAACTTTTATTGAATTAAGATTTAAGTAATTTTTTTCATCTTCATCATCAATAGTAAACAAAATACTATAATTAGTTTCTATAAATAAGTCTGAAAAATTATTTGAATACTTGATTAAATCTTCTATAAATTTAAAGATAAATGTATTAAATAATTCTTCCAATACTTTGCCATTCTTGGATTTATTATAATAGTCTTCTTTTTCAAACCCAGCCTTAAACAAAGCAATTTCTTTATCTATATCACTTTCATCTTCTATATTTTCGCCTTTTGCTCCTTTGATATAAATATTGAGTGAATGAACGAGTAAATTTCCAAGATACTCTACAATATGTCTTTTTTCGCCAGCATCGGCAAGGCTCAAGGCTTCGTAATAGTTGTTTTTATCTTCGTTTCGCACAACTACTGGCGGAAAGCCGGCTTTGAGCAAAATCAAATTCATAAGCAATCGAGCCATTCTTCCATTTCCATCGTCAAAAGGATGAATTTCTGTAAGTTTATGATGAAACAAAGCGGTAGTTACCAAAGGGTGTATTTCTTTATTTTGTACACATTGGCTATACCATTTTAGCAATTCCTGCATTAAAAATGGCGTATCTTCAGGACTGGCATAATAATGAATTTCTCCTGTTTTAGTCTTTACATGATTGGGTTCTTTTTTGTAATTACCTATCAAAATCATCTTTTTTGATGACAAACCCGATGGAGTAACGGTATCCACTTCATAGGGTTCTACCAAAATTAGTTTATGCAAAGCTCTTATATCAGATTCTGTAATAGAACGCTCATCTTTTACTAAACTTAATATGAAATTTATGCCTTCATTGTGTCCTTTTACATCAAAATGGTCTTTCATCGTTTTGCCTTTGGCAGTAATGCCATGCATAATAAAAGTCAAGGTTTCGCCATACGTATATGGATTTCCTTCAATCGCATTGGAGTGAAAGTTCCAGTCTAAACGAAATTTTTGAAGAATTTTTTTTTCAATATCATTTGGGAATGGCTTAAGTGCTTCCACCTGATTTTTCAGGTTTTCAATTTCTTGAATAACAGAAATTTGGCTCAAAAGTTTTTCTA
>REAG01000377.1 GCA_004294265.1 Cytophagales bacterium
AGGTGTTGTTTTTTTATAATTCACACCTATATTTTTAAAAATTGTACTTTTCTAAGAATAGTACTTTTTGTAATAATGAGTTGTCGGACGACAGTAAATTTTTTCCTAAAAAAACATTTTTATAGGAAGTCTTTCCTTTTGAATTCTGCAGCTTCGTAACAGAAATTAGATTTAAAGTGGGGCTTTTAATCATATTATTTTAAATGCGAATTCCTTAACTTAGATTTTGTTTCCATTGAAGAATAGATTATTTTTCATAAAGCTATTAAAAAAATATTTTAAATTTTAATAAACTATTTTTAAGCATGATTAGAAATTGGGTTTTCAGCTTTTTTTTGCTTTATATTATATTTAAAATTAAACTGCTTTTAAATCATTTTTTACAAAAAAAACAAATAAAAATCTACCTTTACGCCATGATAGAAATTCAGCCCACCATTGCACAAATTTTAAAAAATATGCACATTAAGCAACTCAATCCGATGCAAGTAGCAACGATTGAAGCTTGCGATGTGGCTCAAGATACAATAGTTATTTCGCCCACAGGTTCGGGTAAAACGCTAGGTTTTTTAATTCCTGTTTTTAAATATTTAGATCCTCAAATCCTTGATGTTCAAGCTCTTGTGATTGTTCCCTCACGTGAGTTGGCTTTACAAATTGAGCAAGTTTTTAAATCCATGAAAACAGGTTTTAAAGTTAATTGTTGCTATGGCGGACATGAAATGGCAGTAGAGGAAAATAACCTTTCGCAACCTCCTGCCTTGCTTATAGGAACTCCTGGGAGAATTAGCGACCATATTTCCCGCCAAAATATTCAATTAAACCATATAAAAATATTTGTTTTAGATGAGTTTGATAAAAGTTTAGAAATGGGTTTTCAAGAAGAAATGGCTTTTATTTCTAAAAGTTTAAAAAATATTGAAAAAAGAATTTTAACTTCTGCCACCGAAACGGTTCTTATTCCAGATTTTACAGGTGTTGGAAAAAACCCTACAAAACTTAATTTTATTACTCAATCTGATTCTAAATTAATTCTTAAAACCTTAACAAACGAAGGCAATGATTCTAAATTAGAAACACTTTATAAGTTATTATGTCATATTGGAAAAGATTCTGTCATTATATTTTGTAATCAAAGAGATGAAGTTGAAGAGGTTTCTAAATATCTTACTTCTGAAAGGATCATAAACAATAATTTTCATGGCGGATTAGAGCAAAATTACAGAGAAAGTACGCTAATTAAATTCAGAAACGGAAGTAATAATGTGCTAGTAACAACCGATTTGGCGGCTCGTGGTTTGGATATTCCAGAAGTTAAATATGTGGTTCATTTTCAAATTCCGCCCAAAGAAGATGCATTTGTGCATCGCAACGGACGAACAGCACGCCAAACTGCCTCTGGAACAGCCCTAATTATGCTCAAAAAAGATGATTTTTTGCCTGATTATGTGAAATCAACGCCCGAAAAAATGATTTTAACGAACAAAAACAATCTTCATGAAAAACCCGAATGGGAAACTTTATTTTTAGGTGGTGGCAAAAAGGACAAAATCAATATAATTGATATTGTGGGTTTTTTATCTAAAGTAGGAGGTTTGACTAAAGACGAGCTTGGTTTAATTGAAGTGAAGGATAAAAATGCCTATGCAGCCGTAAAGCGAAATAAAATTCAAGCCTTGGTTGAAAAAGTAAGATATGAAAAAATAAAAGGCGTTAAGATTAAGATTGAAATTGCTAGAGATAATCCAAAAGTTGATTTATAAATATTTTATAAGCTTCAACCTCCTTTAGGGAATTCGCATTTATAATAATTAGATTATAGAACAGCCCATGTAGATACATTAAAAATGTTAAACACAAATATTTCTTTCAAAACCTTATAACTAACCTTTTTCTTTAGAGGAAGGAACTCAAAAAGTAGTTTTTTTAGTGTTTGGTAATTAAATGGGCTATTCTTAGATTTAAAGCCCCACTTTAAATCTAATTTCTGTTACGAAGCTGCAGAATCCAAGGGGAAGGACTTCTTATGCAAGTGTTTTTTTAGTAATAAATTAAAAAAACATTGATTATAGTTGAAAAAGTTTAAATGAGAATTCCCTGCTTCTTCCTAGATTTTAAGCTTGATTTTAAACTTTTGTTTTGTAAAATATAATAACAACTATAGGAATTATTATTTGTAGCTTTTTTAAAGTTATCCACATTTATTGATAAGTGTATTGAGGACCTCTAAAAATCCCAATAATATTTTTAAAAACCACACCCAAACCAATTTATGCTACGAAACCGCAGAATCCAAGTGGAAGGGCTTCAACGAAATTGAGGTTTTTAGGAGTTGCTTATTATCTTAACGACTTATTCTTTTGAAACTTTAATAGCTTTTCGTTATTTTTAACCCACATTGCAGTTATCTATCCAAAAAAGTTTGATTTTGAGCAATAGATTTGCTTTTGTGAAATTGCTGTGTACTACAAATGTGATAAATACTTCATATAATGC
>REAG01000221.1 GCA_004294265.1 Cytophagales bacterium
TGAGAGCTATGGTGTGAACCGTGTAGTATTCGTTCTACCATTGCCAAAAGCAAAGCTGAAACTATAAAAACAATATGAATAACAATTTCAATAATTACACTTCTGAAATCACTATCGGCAGAAGCTTCTTCGTGAATATCAATAAAAGTTTTCAATAAATGAACACCAGAAATTGAAGCTAAAGAAGATGCTAATTTAATTTTTAAAATCCCTGAATCCATGTGATCCAACCATTGAGGTCGGTCTTCTTGTTCGCCAAAATCTATACGAGAAGTAAAAATAGTATAGCCTCCAATGATTACAATGATTAATAAATTCATAACCATAGAAATATCTATCAAACCAAGAATACTTAGCATAACAGTTATTTCATTTATTTCATTTATTCCTGAAACTAAATGAATCAATTCTTGCATAAATTTGTAAACATAAACGCCAGTAGCGAATATTAATCCAACGTAAACAGGTGCTTGTAGCCAACGAGAAGCAAAAATAAACTCTTCGATTACAGTTTCAATTCCTTTGATTATAGGAGGTTTTTTCATTTTATTTATTGATATTTTTAGTATTTTCAAGCAATATAAATGCTAAATTTTATTCATACAAATTCTTTTAATAAATAAAATGATATTTTATTAAATTAATAATTTATAATTAATAATAATTATTACTTTTACAAAACTAAATCAATTAAATAAAGTAATAATATATATTAAAATAAACTCTATGAAAACCTTAAAAATAAATCTTTCTATATAATTGCGAAAATTATTATTTAATAGATTTGCAAAATATAATTAAAAAAATGTAATTTGTAACATTGTTTAAAACAATCAATTAAATATTGATTAATAAAGCAATTTAAAAGAAATAAATAAGAAAAATAATTTACATGTACGCATTAATATTGTTGTTTTTGCCCGCTTTGGTTGGTTTAATTTGTTTTGTAAGCGGTAATTCTGCCAAAATAGTGGCATTTTTAGGAGCTATTTTACAATTATTAATCAGCATAATACTTTTAACTTCTAGCACAGAAATTTCAAATCTGACGGTTCAAAATGAATGGATTCCATCTTTAGGAATTACATTTTATCTCAAACACGACAATTTAAGTCTAATATTAGTTTTGCTAACTAATATTTTAATACCGTTAATCATTTTATCATCTTTCAAAAATAGACCTTATTCTGATAATAAGACTTTATACACACTTATATTAATGATGCAATCTGCATTAATTGGCGTTTTCTCTGCTGCAGATTGCTTTCTTTTTTATGTTTTTTGGGAGGCTGCTTTGATACCTGTTTACTTTATTTCGGCTTTGTGGGGCGGAGAAGATAAAGTGAAAATAACTTTCAAATTCTTTATTTATACAATTTTTGGGAGTTTATTTATGTTGCTCGGAATAATTAGTATTTATTTGCAAACGCCATTGCCACATTCTTTTTCATGGGATATTTTGAGCCAATTATACTTGAGTAACAACGGAGAATTTATCATATTCGGATCTTTCCTACTTGCTTTTGCTATCAAAATGCCAATTTTTCCTTTGCATACTTGGCAACCAGATACCTACACAACCGCACCAACACCTGCAACCATGTTGCTTTCAGGAATAATGTTAAAAATGGGTATTTTTGGTATTTTTAGATGGATAATTCCTATTTTCCCGATGGCATTCATTAATTGGTCAAATATTTTAATCGTTATTTCTGTTGTAGGTATTATTTATGCTTCTATAATCGCAATTCAACAAAAAGATTTTAAAAGATTAATTGCCTTTTCTTCTATCGCCCACGTTGGATTAATTTCGGCAGGACTTTTTACTGGAAATTTGGAAGGATTTCAAGGTGCAATTATTCAAATGTTTAACCACGGAATCAATGTTGTAGGAATGTTTTTTGTTTTGGAAATTATTTCTCAACGCACAGGCACAAGAGAAATTTATTCTTTAGGTGGAATTGTTCATTCTGCACCAAAATTAGCTATTTGTTTTGTAATAATAATGCTTGGAAGTGTGGCTTTACCGCTTACTAATGGCTTTGCCGGTGAATTTTTATTATTAATGTCTTTGTATAAATATAATATGTGGATTGGAGCAACAGCAGCTCTAACCATTATTTTAGGAGCGGTTTATACCCTTAGAATGTACAAAAATATTATGTTGGGCGAATCAAATATAAATACAGTTAATTTTAGAGATTTATCAACCAACGAAATGCTTGTTTTAATTCCAATCTGTTTTATAATTTTAGCATTGGGAGTTTATCCGAATATAATACTTCAATTTACTGAAACTTATTCCACCAATTTAGTAAGTTTTTTAAATACTAATTCAACCTCAGTTTCAAATTTATTGAAATAATTACATTATGATTTCTTTAGTTACATTATCTTTATTAGGACTTTTTTCAATGATTATTGGTTTGTTTAAACCTAATATTAAATGGATTATAGCCTTATTATTTTCAGGAATAATCGTTTCAGGAGCATTATTTACTTTAGATTGGGGCAAAGACATGACCTATTTTAATGATATGGCTTATTTTGATAATTTTGCTATTTCATTGAGTGCATTACTTTGCTTAATTACAGCACTTGTGATTGGAGTTTCGAGTTATCATTTTTCAGAAGTTAAAAATTATAAAACCGAACATTTATCACTTTTGATATTTTCGCTAATCGGTATGATAACAATGGTGTGTTTTGATCATCTTTCTATGCTTTTTGTTGGTATTGAAATCATGTCTATCCCACTTTATATTCTTGCAGGTAGCAATAGAAAAAATATTGCTTCAAACGAATCATCCGTAAAATATTTTTTAATGGGAGCTTTCGCATCTGGGTTACTTTTGATGGGAATTACGCTAATATACGGAGAAACAAGTGCTTTTCACTTAGATTTAATTCAAGAATATATTTCTACAAACGAATCTGCAAAAACAAGTCCTTTATTGGCGGTTGGTGTTATTTTAATTATGGCAGGATTACTTTTTAAAGTTTCGGCTGCACCTTTTCATTTCTGGACGCCAGATGTATATGAAGGAGCACCTACTTTGATAACCACTTTTATGAGTACGGCAGTTAAGGTTGCAGGATTAGCTGCATTTTATCGTCTGTTTTATAACTGCTTTTTAGATATAGATTTTGTTTGGATTCAAGTTTTGGCAGGAGTTATAGTTTTAACTATAACTATTGGAAGTATTTCTGCAGTTTTTCAAACGAATATCAAACGCTTATTGGCATATTCAAGCATTTCTCATGCTGGATTTATGTTGATTTCGGTATTAATCGCTAACGATTGGGCAGGAAGTACCATTTTATTTTATGGTGTTTCGTATGCTTTTGCATCTTTGGTTTGTTTTTCTGTAATTATGGCGGTTGAAAATACTTCAGGAAATGAAGATATTGAAGTTTTTAATGGGTTAGCAAAAAAGAATCCATTATTAGCTTTCACTATGACTGTGGGAACGCTTTCTTTGGCAGGTATTCCACTTACGGCAGGCTTTTTTGCCAAGTTTTATATTCTAAGTTCTTGTATTGAAGGTGGATTTGCATGGGTTGCTTTGATTGCAATAATTAATGCTATTGTGGGTATTTATTACTATTTTAAAGTAGTAATCGCAATGTATTTTAAAGAAACTAAAACACCGTATGAAGTAGTTACAAATACAGGGTTTAAAATAATTTTAATTTTATGTTCGCTAGTAATATTATTTTTAGGATTATTTCCTGATGTAGTTTATAATTTATTTTAGGTTTGCATTAAACAATAATGCAAACCTAAATTTCAATTATATTGAGTCCACTAAATATTTACCATTAAATTTTTAGAAAACCTCTTTCTTATTTCCCCAATGGGGAAAAGTTAAAAAGAAATTGTAATTATTTATTGGACTTTATATAAAAAAAATTAAAAAGCGATAAATTCTTCTATTTGAGCATTTATTAAATCTTCAAAAACTGAATTTGTAATTTTTCCATCTTTAAAATTCTCTTCTATTTTATAAATTTTCATTCTATTTCCAAGCACATTTCCGTTCAAATAGCTGATTACATCTGTTAAATGACTAAGTGCCAAAGCACCACCTTGAATCCCAGAAGACAAACCCACTAATGCAAATTTCTTATTTTTAAGACTGTCAGGATATTTCAAACCATCAATAAAAGCTTTTAAAACACCAGGAAAAGAGCCATTATATTCAGCAACAACAAAAATGATTTTTTTAAACGAAGCAATTTTTTCTCTAATTTGGTTAAACTCTGGATTTTTTCCGCTATTTTCGTAAAGAGCACTGTATATATAGTCTTTTGGTAAATCAGTAAGACTTAAAATTTCTGCATCAATATTCTTAGAAATTAATTTTTGAGCATACAAATTTGCAATTTTAAGCGATTTGTTATTGGTTCGGTTTGTACCCGAAATAATGAGAATTGACATAAATAGTAATTAAATTTTTATTTTTAACAATGAAATTTCAAATATTGTTCAAAAATACTAATTTTGAACAATAAATAAATATTTCAACAAATATGTCAGATATTAATTTAAAAGAACTGTTAAAAAAATTACGTAACTACGAAATTAGGATACGAAAAGCCGTAAATCAGCAGATGCACGGAGATTTTCATTCAGTTTTTAAAGGGTCAGGACTAGAATTTGATGATATTAGAGAATATCAATATGGCGATGACGTACGAACGATTGATTGGAATGTAACGGCAAAAGGACATGGTACTTATATTAAAACATTCAAAGAAGAAAAAGAACAAACTGTATTTTTTCTATTAGATGTGAGTGCATCCCAAGATATAGGGCGAGAAGGTATGAAAAAAATCGATATAGCCAAAGAAATTTTGGGTGTTTTGGCACTTTCAGCTCTTCGTGAGCAAAATAATGTGGGTGTTTTTTGCTTTAGCGATACCAAAGAAAAATATATTAAACCAGGAAAAGGAATGAAATTTGCTTATGAACTGATTTCTTTGGTATATAGATTAAAACCTCTATCATTAAAAACTGATATAAATAAAGCATTATCTTACGTTTTGAACTTGGTAAAAAGAAGAAGTGTAGTCATATTAATATCTGATTTTATTGATGAAAATTACGATAAAAACATAAAAGCATTGGCAAACAAACACGATTTAGTTGTAATTCAATTATCGGATAGAAGAGAGGCAAAACTACCAAGACTAGGTATTATTCCAGTTTTTGATAAAGAAAACAAGAAAACAATTTGGATAAACACTTCTTCATCTGAGTTTAGAAATAATATTACACACAAATTTAATCTCAACAAAAATCTCCTTCAAGATATTTGTAAAAAATCAAATTCGAGTTATTTACAAATTTTTAACAATGAGGACTATGTAAATAAATTAATAAAACTGTTTCAAGTAAGAAAATAAGTTAAATATACTTTCAATTTAGAATATTTAATAATTATATATATATTTGTTAAATTCCTAAAGAAAATACGAGCTATAATTTAAAACTAGTGAAAAAAAAATATCATTACTACGATCGGTTTATACTTAAAATAAGCACTTTTACTATTATTATTACACTTTTTACTTTTAGTTGCGTACCTCTTCGTAAGCAGATTTTATTACAGGATTTATCTAAAAAGTCTATAAAACAGTTGCAACAAACTGATACTTTATTACCTATTATGTCCTTTAAGTACCTTTTAAAACCAAGAGATATATTAATGGTAAATATGAACAATATTACTAATAAAGGTGAGTATGATATATCGTCATTTTCAGCAACGGGTGGACAGAATGGAGGTATGATGATGCAAAATCAAAATCCTTCAATGATTGGCTATGAAATTGATTCGACAGGGAGCATTTTTCTTCCTGTGATTGGGAAAGTAAAAGTGGAAGGCTTTTCGGTTTTAGAAGCTGAAAAAATCATTCAATCCATGGCTTTGAAATATATTGATAATGTCATTGTAAGTGTAAGAATGATAAATTATATGATTTATGTAATTGGAGAAACTACTGTTCAAGGTCGCCTTCAAGTTACGCAAGACCGAATCACAATTCCTGAAGCAATTGCACTTTCAGGTGGATTTAAAGAATTTGCCAACAGAGCAAAAGTTAAATTATTAAGACAGGAGGGTAATAAAACACATATTTATTATATAAATTTCTTAGACCAAGACTTACTTACAACCCGAAATTTGTATTTACTTCCAGGTGATGTAATTATTGTAGATCCATTGCGAGCAAAAAACATAAAAAATTACACAGTTGCTAATTTAACCTTATTAATTTCTACACTTTCAATTGCAATACTTCTGTATTTTAATTTAAGAAATCTTACAAAATAAAATGTCTGAAAATCAAATTAAGTCTTCAAAAATAGACACAATGATGTATGAACGCTGGTTTCATCGCATCTTAAGCTATTGGCATATTTTTTTAATTTCTTTTGCTATTGCACTATTTGGAATTCAAACCTATTTAAAATATACAACCAGTATTTATTCGGCATCTTCAACTATTATAGTAAAAGATGCGACACAAAATATAAATCCATTCGATACTAAAGGCGGTTCGATGGATAATCCATATTCGAGAAACTATAATTTATTAAATGAAATAAAGATTCTTTCTTCCAAAAGATTAATAGATATTACTTTACAAGAATTAAATTGGACTTTCAATGGCTATTTAGAAGGAAAATTAAAGGCTACTGAAATGTATAAAGATTTCCCATTTACAATTTCAAGAACCGACTCGGCTGAAACTTTTATCAATAAAAGACTTTATTTTAATGTTTTATCTGATAATGAATTTAAAATTTATTCAAAAGAAGATGATTTAATGGCTCCTCAAATTCAAAATTTCGGAAAATATTTTACCGTAAATGGAATAGAAATCAAAATAGATAAAAAGGAATTTATTTTTGGGAATATTGGAAGCACATTTAGTTTTAGTTTTAATAGCTTAAAAAATTTATCGAAATTATATGCTTCAAAACTTAAAATTAATCAAGTTGATAAAAACAGTTCTGTATTGGCACTTTTTTCGCAAGGACCCAATGTTCAAAAAGAAATTGATTTTCTGAACACGCATTGCCAAACTTTTATGCGAATAAGTTTGTCGGACAAAAATGCAGCTAACGACAGAACAATAAAGTTTATTGAACTTCAACTTCAAACTATTTTAGACACACTTATAGATTTAGAATCTCAAATTACGCTGTATAGAAAAAAATTTAGCGGGTCTAATATGGAATTATTATTAGAAAAAAGATTTGCAAAATTAGATGTTCTAGAAGAAGAAAAAGCTAAATTCTTATTAAGTAATCGTTATTTTGACTATCTAAAGGATTACATTACCTCAAAAAGTGATTATACAGATATTGTTGCACCTGCCTCCGTAGGCGTTCAAGATGCCATTCTTTCTAAACTTCTTACTGAATTGATGGAATTAAAATCCAAACAAAATACTACTTTTAAAGCAGAACAAAACTTAAGTCCTTTTAGAATAGATAATGAAAATAAAATTAATCAAGTTAAGAAGAATATTACTGAAGTTATTAAAAATATTGAAAATACAAATAAAATTTTAATTGACGATTTAAGCGACCGAATATCATCCTTGCAAGGAAAAGCATCTAATCTTTTTGATAACGAAAAATATTATATTGAACTCAAAAGAAGGTATAAAATTAATGAAGAGCTATATAATATGCTTTTGAAAAAAAATTCAGAAATGTCTATTATCAGAGCTGGAACAGTTGGCGATACTAAAGTAGTTGATTTTGCTTACATAACAGGAAGAGTTTCACCTGATATTGCAAAAATATATACTACATATTTGTTACTTGCTTTTTTATTGCCTTTAATATATGTATTTTTAAAATACATGACAAATTATAGAGTTATGGACAAAGAAGATGTGATTGTAGAAGCAAATATACCGTTTTTGGGTTCTATTGGACATATTCCAGATAATGATAATATGGTAATTATTAACAAACCAAATTCAAGTTTATCCGAATCTTTTAGATCTATTAGAGCAAATTTGAGCTTTTTTATGTCAGGAAGTAATCAAAAAGTAATCTTAATTACCTCATCCGTTAGTGGTGATGGGAAAACATTTACTTCTTTAAATATAGCTTCTATCATTGCACTTTCTGGAAAAAAAATCGTTTTGATTGGAGCAGATATGCGAAAGCCAAAAGTATATTTGGATATTGAAGTTAAAAATACGCTTGGGTTAAGTAATTTTTTAGCAAATAAAGCAACTGCTGAAGAAATTATTAAAACCACTAAATTTGAAAATTTATATTTTATTAGCTCTGGTCCTGTCCCCCCTAATCCTTCAGAGTTATTGATGTCTAACAAACTTGAAGATTTAATTTCATATTTAAAGATTCATTATGATTATATATTATTCGATACACCACCTTTAGGGATAGTGTCGGATGCACTTACTATTATGAAACACTCAGATGTAAATATTTATGTGGTAAGACATAATTATACACAAACTAGTTATTTGAAGGAATTAGCTGAATATATTACGGCAGGAAATATCAAAAATATGACCTTTGTAATGAATGACTATAATGTATATAAAAATTATGGATATGGCTATAAATATACGTCTGCTTATGGTAATTATGCCAAATCAAAATCAAAACATGGTTATTATATTGATGATGAAAAACCGAAAGCGTTTACGATAATAAATAAAATAAGTAATCTATTTAAGAAATGATTCCCAAACTATTTCTTACGATTATGAACAGAATCTTGTATTCTGTTTGAATTAATATCAGACTCTACATAATCAAGTTTTGAATTATTAAGTTCAGTTTCTCGTGCAGTTTTTTGAGATAATTCTTTTACCAATTCAAGTTCTGATTTTAAATTAGCAACTTGAATTATTACAAAAAATAAAGCTATTAAGATAATTATATTTAAAATATTTGATTTGAGCCAGTTTGTCATTTTTTAATTTTCTTTTTAGGGTATAATTTTTGCTTAATAGCTTTTACGGTAGAATCTTTTAAAGGTTTCTTTTTAGGTTCAATAAAATAATATTTACCCATAACTGCCGCTAAATTTGGCCTTTCTGAGTTTCTCCACTTAAACCCTTTAAGCCTAATTATATTATCTGTTATGTCTTGAACAGGCACAAAAGTAGCTTTTGGTTTTTTATAAAACGAAATAGTTTTTAGTTTTTGTTTTTTAAATTTAACACTTAAATCGGCTGATTCTATTTTATTTAAACCATTGGTGGCAGTATCTTCCTGTAAAGCATAATAAATACTTTCCGCATTTTCCTTAACTTCTATTCTGTTGATACGGCTACTGTCAAAATAAGCAACCATATTTTTGCCTTTTACTTGATTAAAATTCTCTAAAGTATCTTGCGAAATCATAAATGCTTTGAGCCTAAATCGAACTTGGTTAAGTTTTTTATTTTTCAAAATTGCAATTACTGTGTCGCCACGCATTTGATTTTTGCCATTCCAAAGCACAGGATCTTTGTAAAAAGTTGTGGTCGAATCAATTAAATTATTTACCATCGAATCACAAATGGCTTGCATATTTTTTCTGTCGTAAACTATTACTTTATGAAAAGCATGCAACTGCTTTTGCTTTTTTATGGTATCATTTATAGATAAAAGCGTATCGGCTGACAAAAACATTGTATCCTTTCCGCCCCCACTTACGGTTTGCATAAGTGCCCGAGGATATACTTTTGTATGTCCTTTCAAGCCCCAATATTCTCCAAAATCACCAAAAACTGTAACGCTGTCTTTGGGCGAAACCATCACTACATTGCCTTCTGCAAAGCCATAATGCGTAAATTGATTGTATTTAATTTTATCAGCATTTAGTATGAAATTGTCATACACAATTTGAGCTCGCCCCTGAAAATCAGTTTGTTTGGTTATTGAATTATAAAAACCTTTATCGGATTTCATCGTGCCATTAGGACCAATAATCGTGGAAGGACCTCTAAAATCAATAATTTGGGTTTCTGTATTATAATTTAATGTATCTGAATAAATGGTATATTTACCATCTTTAAAAACGACATTTTTTATAAATAAAAAATTGTTAGATTGCTTAAAATATGTTCCCATATTACTGGTTAGCGTATTTACTCCATCAATAACTTTTCCAATATTGTAATAATTTGAAATATCTAATGCTAAATTATAGTCTAAAATTGTGGTGTACAATTTCATGGTTTTGTTGGTTAGAATAATATTTCTACCTGTTATTTTTGCCAGACGAGCATCTCCAAAATAATTCATATGTTCGCCATTCACAATACTTTGCGAATCGCCTCGAATAATGCGAATATTACTAAACGCTTCTAATTCGTTTTTTAAAGTGAATTGATAAGCTAAATCGCAATAAAGTAAGGCATCGTCTTGTTTAAAAACTACGTTATTTGTCAACTTCCTAACAGGTTGATTATTATAAGTTGTTCCTTCTAAAGAACCTGCTGTAATTAATTCTACTTTTTTAGGCTGAGCAAAAATGTGAATTGTAAATAAAAAAATAAAAATCCCTAAAAGCCTAATCTTCAAAATAATTTAAAATAAAATCAACACTATGAGTTTCAAAAACTTAGCAAATATATATATAATATTTTAAAATCAGATATTGATTATTTAAGGAAATGTTCTAACTACTCTTAATTCATTTTATTAAATTTTAATTTCAATTATATAAATTTAGTATTTAAAACCAAATTGAAAATAGTATTGATACTAACAGGATAAAACTTCAAAATATAGTAAACTTTAAAATATACACCAAATTTAATGTATATTATATATTTTAACATCAAAGATAATGTCAAAAATAGAGTAAACATTAAAAAGTACATTAATTTAATGTATGCATGTTTTCCAAACTCAAAGATAATTCCAAAAACACAGTAAACATTAAAAAATACACTAATTTAATGTATATGCGTTTTTAGACCTTAATGGTAATGCCAAAAACATAGTAAACATTAAAAAATACACTAATTTAATGTATGTGCGTTTTTTGACCTTAATGGTAATGCCACACTAATTTAATGTATGTGCGTTTTTTGACCTTAATGGTAATGCCCAAAAATAGTGTAAACATTAAATGATATACCAATTTAATGTAAGTGCGTTTTTAGACCTTAATGGTAATGCCAAAAATATAGTAAACATTAAAAAATACACTAATTTAATGTATGTGCGTTTTTAGACCTTAATGGTAATGCCAAAAACATAGTAAACATTAAAAAATACACTAATTTAATGTATGTGCGTTTTTTGACCTTAATGGTAATGCC
>REAG01000222.1 GCA_004294265.1 Cytophagales bacterium
TAACTAATAACTAATAACTAATAACTAATAACTAATAACTAATAACTAATAACTAATAACTAATAACTAATAACTAATAACTAATAACTAATAACTAATTAACCCCCAAAGTTCCTCTATCAACAAAATAAAATTGAGAAGTACCACCTGCACCTGTCCAATTTGCAAAATTAAATGTGTTTGCTCCGTTGGCGGTTCCGTTTATTTTATAACATCTGACGGCTTGTTTTGAACGATACCAATCTAATCTTGAACCTGACACGCAAGTTTCTGGTCCAGTTGTGTTTTGTCTAAGAAAGAAAGCGGTTCCCGTTCCAAAAACCTTAGAACTGCCATTAGCCTCGATACAAACTGCTGTTGCTTCGTCAATGCCAACGCCAAAAGGTACAATGCCATTATCCTTACTAATTCGAGCCATAAAAGCAATTAATCTTCCTCTACGGTCTGGGTTATTAAAATGCGTATCAGTAATTAAATTAGATAAATAAGGATTATCCAAAAAATCATTTCTACCTAAAGTCATATCAACATTGTAAGGGTTTGCAGTTGCGGCAGCTGATAAAACTGAGCCATTTTGAGCCATGTAGTAATTTCTGCCCTGAATCATACAACCTGCAGAAGTTCCACCAATCACACAACCTTTTGTGTTGCGTAAGAAATTAAGAGCATCTTCAACTTTTGTATCTTTCCAAAAACTGATATAATTAAATTGATTTCCACCAGCTATAAAAACGGCTTCTGCATTGCGAATTTTGGCTTCTACACCAGCATCGTTGGCAACGGTGCGAGAGTCTATCAAAATTGTTTCAACCGAATTACAAGTTTGTAAACCAAACAAATAAGCATTATAACCATCTGTACCAGTAGATCTTAAAACCACAATATCTCCACCACCTGCTTTAGTAATCATCCATCGCATGGCTGCATCTACATCTGTTCCACCACCCATAAGCAATGTTCCACCAGAAGTTGTTCGGCTTACATCGGTTGTGCTTCCTATTCGACCTAATGATCCAAGTGTGTTTGAACCAACTGCTGCGAAGGTATTATTATTGTTGTTTTTAACTAAAGTTTCTTCTTTTGCACATCCCAACAAAAGAAATGATAATAGTCCGGCACTTAATGTTTTAATATTCATGGTTAATGGTTAATTGTTAATTGTTAATTATTAATTATTAATTATTAATTATTAATTAGTACTTCAAAGGTTATCTTTTGAGCCTTTTAGACTATAATTAGTACTTCAAAGATTATCTTTTGAACCTTTTTAGTTCAAAAGAGTACTTCAAAGGTTATCTTTTGAGCCTTTTAGACTATCATTAGTACTTCAAAGATTATCTTTTGAACCTTTTAGACTATAATAAGTACTTCAAAGGTTATCTTTTGAACCTTTTTTGTTCAAAAGAGTACTTCAAAGGTTATCTTTTGAGCCTTTTAGACTATAATTAGTACTTCAAAGATTATCTTTTGAACCTTTTAGACTATAATAAGTACTTCAAAGGTTATAATTTGAGCCTTTTTGGTTCAAACGAGTACTTCAAAGGTTATCTTTTGAACCTTTTTTGTACAAAAGAGTACTTGAAAGTTTATATTTTGAACCTTTTAGACTATAATTAGTACTTTAAAGGTTATAATTTGAGCCTTTTAGACTATGATTAGTACTTCAAAGGTTATCTTTTAAACCTTATTAGAATATAAAAGGTATCAAAATTATTTCATTCATAGTACCTTGGGTTAAAAACCCAAGGTTATTGATTTGATAATATTTTAATTAATTTAAAATCTTGCTTAAACAAATTCATATTTCAAAAACCCCACTCCAACAAATTTTGCTCCGAATCCGCAAAACCCAAGAGGAGGGGCTATGTGCCGATGCTGTTATTTTTTTTAATTAATTTCAAAATCTTGCGTATGCAAATTCATAAAAGCCCCCTAGCCCCCGAAGGGGGAAGTGCTGCCGCATCAAATTTAGGCGTAAGCAAATTTTTAATTCATAATTCATAATTACACGCCATTGTCTTTGTCCTCCCCTAAGATTTAATTTTTAATTATTTTATTTCTAATTATATTTCTTTCTTTTTTAATTTCAAGAAAATAAATGCCTTTTGGTAAGTTTGCAACCGAAATTTGATTTATAATTCCTGTTTTTTCTACTAAAACATTTCCTGTTAAATCAAATATTTTTAAATTGATAAAATCATTATTTTCAAAATTTAAAATATCATTGACTGGATTTGGATAAATTTCAAATCCGTTTTTATGCATATCTTTCAACTTTATTTCTGTTATAACTCTAACCAAAGAATCATTTATAATTGAAAAAGGTACGTTTTGTCCTGCAACAAATGTGGCGTTTGAATCTAAAAACGCAATAGTCATTTCCTCAAATCCTGCAATTTGTCTTGGCGACATTCCATTTGTTTTGCCTGAAGTGATATTAGAAAATCCAGTTTTAATACTTGATTTATTTTGTAAAATAATCGCAGGTTGAAATCCATCAGAAGTGAAATAGGCTTTATTATCTATTTTTGAGGCATATTTCAAATAGGAATTGCTGGTGAGCATAATTCCAAAATGTACGGAATCTTTAACCATAAAATAAGGTGTTGCAGAAACTGTGTTTTCATACATATTTGAATTAGAATAAGCATTTGGAAAAATAAGTGTGTTTTGTAACAATCCCAGTCCTTTGGTAGTACGAATAAGGTTATCGTAAGCTGCACCCGAAGTAATGTAATTATCACTCAAAACTCGCTTTCCTGCAAATCTGGCGTTATTTCCTACAAAACCAACCGCTACGCCTTCGGCTCTGATTTTTTTATTTAAAAATGTTCCAATAATTGTGTTTGTAAAAGCTGTATTCAATTGATCAATGGTATTTCTAATAAATAAAAATTTGTTGGTTTGTTTGATAGTATCTATTAAACCTGCAACTGTAACCCCGGCAGGTATTAAACGAATAATTTTGCATCTTTTTGCTCCTCTTGAAAGTATATTTAGTTTAAAACTTCTTGCTAAAGTAGTATCTGTTCCTGTAAAAATAACTATCGGAAAATCGGTTTTACCGATTTTAGTAACAAAATGAGTTATAAAATTTGAATTATTGGCTAAGTCATCAGCTCCAGAAAGTATTACCGTACTTTTGTTTGTTTCTGAAGCAAATGTGCTTGTGATAGAAACTACGCCAGATGTTGTAATGGTTTGGTTAGTGAAATTATATTTCCATCCATTAATTAATTGCGTAACTTGTATAGAGTCGGTTTTTAACTTTCCAGAAATAGAATAGGGTTTTAATTTCAATGATTTAGATTCGTAAATTCCTACTGAACCTGTGCCAAAAACTGTACCAACATCATCCGAACCAATTCCCATAGCCGTTAAATCATCCACAGTAATTCCCTTTATTTTTTCGTTTGTATCGTTAAACCATTTTGCCATAAAACCAATGGTGCGTGGAAATCTGCCTCGTTCTGCCACGTGTGAATCGAATACATAGCCTGGAAAAAGATTAAAAAGATCATTTTTTAAGGTTATGCCTGTGTTAGATACATTTATCATCGTTTCGGGTGGAGTTACCGAAGCGTCTTGGGCGTTATAAACTATTTTTGAAAGGATATGTAATCCTGCTGAACTACCTCCAATTACACCACCTGCATTGAATTTATCGTTGATGGCTTGAGCAGTTTTGGTGTTACGATAGGTAGAATAATAGATGGATTGATCACCACCTCTAAAAAATATAAAATCATAATTCATAATGTCATCATAAGTGGCTTGCAAATTAGCATTAGAAGCATTGATAACTAAATTTTTAGATTCCAAAGCACCGCACTGACCAGTCATGTATGTTGGGTAAAAAGTAGAAGTGGTTTCGTAATGTAAAATAAGGGCTTTTTTATTGGTAGATTGGTTAATAGCCCACTGAAATGCAGGAGTACTCCACGAGTTCGGTGTATCACGCTCGGTGCCACCACCAACTAGCAGAAGTTTGCCAGAAATAGCGAATATTTTTGTAACTGAAAAAATATAGATAAAAATAATCTTTAGTAAATGAGGTATTGAATTTTTCATTGTAGTAATTATAAGTTGATTATTTTTGAGAATTATAATTAATTTTTAATGAATGACTTGGCTTTGAGCCAAGCCGTTCATTAAAAATTGATTTATTAAAGTTTATTCTACTATAAATTTTACAGAACCATTTTTGGTAACTGCTATGTATAAACCTTTAGGTAATGATAATATGCTTATAGGAGTGCCCGTTTTCCCAGTCATAACTTCAGCACCACTTAGGTTATAAACCTTTACATCCAATACTTCTGATGAATTTATTAATATAGATTCAATAGCTGGATTTGGATATACATTAAGAGAAGTAAATTCTGCATCTGCTTCCTCTATTCCAGTAGTCATACTCGCTGCTGTAATTGCTATGTTATCTAAAGCCAATCTATCTCCGCCCCAATCTGGTGAACTTGGTTGTTGAGTATTCAATTGCCAAGCAAAAGCTACATTTTTATTGTTAAATCCAGAAGAAAGTGTAATGGTATAATTTTCAGGAATTGTTTTTGCCTCATAAGTAGTTGTTCCTGGAACTGCAATCCAATTTCCAGCTATAAGATTTGTTCCTGGCGTAATTAATGAATAATATACTTTGAAGCTATCTTTATAGTTTCCAGAGGAAGTAAAAGACATGGCTTGGAAAGATAATTTCAAATCAGTACCAGTTATTGATATCATAGGTGTAACCAACCAACGATTTGCACCTACGGTTTGTGTTGTACTAAAGAAAGAGGTAGCAAAAGCTATATAATTAGAATCAGGGAGTGCAGAATTTGCATTATTAAAATAGTATGTATTCCCATCATTATCAGTTTTTTTACCAATATATCCAACTTGACCTCTTCTTTCAACCACAAAAGCATCGGTACCATATCTAACGTAATCATCAGAACTATTACCATCTACATTATATATTTTCATATTTGAAGGTAATGCAGGAAGATTTCCATTGGGTGCTAATACAGCTTTAGTAGAAGACTCAAAATCTTCTTTATATAAAACAGTTCGTCCGGCATAAAGATCTATTGGTTTAGGTTGAGCACTTATTTTGATGTCATCTAAACCAAGCGTTAAATATTCATCTACAAGTGTAGCAAAATCTTGATAAGTAATCCATCTGATTTGCACCAAAGGCTGATCATTTGCAGCTGCCGGCAGAGTTCCAGTAATGGTTTTTGCAAATCCCAATGTAGTATTTACATTAGCATTGATATCAAAAGCTGTATTTGGTACTGTTTCCCAGTTTCCACTAGTTTCCACTTTATATTGCAATACCATTCCCACATTCTCGGTTGCAAAACCAGTAGTGGTAGAATAATTTTCAATTAATTCATTCTTATAAACCACTTTTATATTTTGTAAACCCGAGGTAGTTAGTACCATCACAGCTTGAAATGCTCTAGATCCTAAACTAAAAGCTAAACTAGCATTTGTTCCATTCAAATAAGATTCTGGACCTAAACCTCCAAAGGTATGTGCCGTGCTAGGGCTAGTAGCACGTGTAGTAGGATCAAATTCCCATTGAATTGCTCTATTGGCAAAATTAGCGTCTGGAATAGTAGTTAATTCTAATGCAGTAGCTCTGTATCTAGGAGAAGCTGCTGTGTATCTCGACAATTGAATACCTACATTTGTTAAACTAACGTCAGTAATATGAGCTGAACCAAAATCAAAGCCATAAGGCAAAGATTGTGTATTGGGAACAGTGGGTTGAGCTACAGCTATTCCTGAAGCAACAAACAAGGCAGATAAAGAATAGGAAACATCTTTCCATACATTACCAGAAATAATTAATTTTGGAAATTTTAAGGTTTTCATTTTGAAATGAATTTAAGGTTAAATAAATAAATAAAGGATTGGTTTTAAGATTATTGGTCCCACCAAATCTTCTCATAAATAGTAAACTGAGTGGGTATATTTACCTTACGTACACTTACCTCTGAATTAGGATAATTGTAGCGTTTTGGTATTGTTGTACCTGTTCTAGGGCTCAAGATGGGCAATCCATCTACACCAGATACATATTTTGAAGACCTTCTGTAATCAGTCCAAACTTCGGTTTGTAAAAACAATGCTATATATTTCTCTAAGAATATTTTTTTCCAAATATCATTGTCAGACAAACCTGCCAAATTACTTTGTGTATTTGAATAAGCTACTAACTCAGTATTTGGAATTGCAATAGCTTGATTTGATTCTGTATTGTTATTCTCGCCTACGGTTTTTAAACAAACTCTTTTTAAAGAATTATAAATAGCACTATTTAAAGCAGTAGCAGTAGCTGATTTATCCCCTTTATTCATTTCAATTTCTGCTTTCATAAATAAACATTCTTCATAGGTAATAATTGGACAATAAGAATCTTGCATACCATAGAAAGGTCCATAATTTGCTACATCCATATCTATTGTTGGAGGAATAGTAGCATAAAAGTCTTTTCTAGGATCGGCTTTATTGATAAGCAAATTGGCAAAGCTAATATCTACTTCTGTGTTTCTTGTTGCTGTTCTTTCGTTGTATAAAGGATGTTGTTGACTTACATTTCCTTCTTGAAACTTAAGTAAACAATTCTCTTCATTGGAAGATATAGCCAAATTTAACTCAGATTCTGCGAGGGAATATACTGAAGCATCTCTTTTTATTAAATGCAAATAATATCGAGCTTTTAACGCATGTGCCGCTTTAATCCATTTTGATGCATTACCTCCGTAAATTAAGTCTTCTTTGGCAGGACTTAATCCTAAAAGAGGATTTGATAAATCTGATATACCTTCATCTAATAGTTTTTGAATACTTTTATATACATCAAGTTGAGCATCAAATGCAGGATTAGGATGTTCACCAAAATTAAAAGATTCTTTAAAAGGTATATCTCCATAAATACTAGTAAGTGTGCCTAAACCATTTGCCATTAAGATTTTAGCAATTCCTCTATGATAAGTTCCTAAATTTGAAGCATTTACTTTCTTAATAATAATATAAGCACTATTTAAACTTGAATATATTCCATTCCAAACAGATGCTCCAGTACCATCTGCAGGTGTATAAGTATATGAATTAAGTTGGGTAGGACCAAATTTATAAATAACTTGATTCATGGTATTAGCTACTCTAAATGCTACATTTCCCCCATAGGCAGATGCCAAATCATACTGTAAAGTGGGCAAAAGATATTTTATTTCTACCTTATCTTCAGTAATTGCATTTGGATTGATATTCACATAGTCATAATTACAAGATACCAAAGTTGATACCATACAGACGATTACGATTTTAAATGTTTTTTTCATTGTTTATAAATTTAATTATAATTAAAATGTAAGGTTTAATGTAAATACATAGCTTCTTGTATTTGGATTATTATAGGCATCTCTTCCTAAACTAGCATCGTTTCCAGAGGCATTTGTTTCAGGATCTACGCCAGAATATTTGGTAGCCAAAAATAGATTTCTGCCTGTAAGAGCTACACTAGCGTTTTTGATAAATAATTTTGAAAATATTTTTTCTGGTAAATTATATTTAAGGGTAAGTTCTCTTAATCTATACCAAGAACCATTTTCAATGCCTCTTTCTGGAACTCCACCAAAATCGCCACCTATCCTTCCCCAAACACCAGCATAAGTCATAGGAACTGGTTTTGTATTTGCACTTCCATCTGCAAATACAGAGTTAGGAAATATCTGAGTTTCTCTGTTTTCAGTTTCTTTTGCTGTACCCATGGCAATCATATTTAATCTTGTAAGATTGAACATATCGCCTCCTTGTTTTATATCTACTAAGAATGAAACAGATAAACCTTTGTAAGATAATGTGTTTCTTAAACCACCAAACCAATCTGGATTTGGATTCCCAACTATATAAAAACGGCCCGTAGGTGCTGTTTGTATAATTGGAACACCATTTGCATCTACTACTATGGGTAAATCTTTTCTTATAGTAAAATCGTTGGCAACTTGCCCAAAGCGTTGGTAACGAGTAGCTCCTACTAGAATTCCATATTGTTGATCATTAATTGCTTTTGATAATGCGGGGGTAGCATTGCTAAATCCTGCCGTACCTCCAATATCTTGATTATTGTAATCTAAGTTCTTTACAAAAGATCTTTGTCTGGTAAAATTTAGGCTTACATCCCATGTAAATCCTTTTAAATCTTTAACAGGTGTGGCATTAAGCAATATTTCTAAGCCCATACGGTGCAAACTTCCGTTGTTTAATATTGTACTTTCAAAACCAGTAGAAGCTGGAATTTGAGCTCTTACAATTTGATTGGAATTATTTCCTACATAAAAGGCTATGTCTGTTCCAATTCTATTTTTAAAGAATTTTAATTCTACACCCGCTTCATAAGTAGTTTGAATTTCAGGTTTAATATTAGGATTACCAGTCGAACTATTGTTTTTATACAAAGTTTGTTGTTGAAATCCTCCAGGCACTTCTTGACTAAAATAAGTATTCGTAATGTAAGCATCTGGTGTATTTGCAGCCTGAGCTGCAGATAATCTAAATTTACCAAAACTAAACATAGAATTGTTTATTTTCAATGCATCGGTAAATACAAAAGATGTACTTAGCGCATTTGTAAAATAAGGTGAATATTTGCTAGGAATGGTAGATGCATATTCTCTTCTGCTTGTTAAGTTAAAGAATAAGAAATTCTTGTATCCAATTTTTGTATCAAGATACATAGCATTAAATATCCTTTTTTCGTCTCTCCAACTAGGTGTAATTTTTGATAAATCTGTATTGTTTAAATCATTGAATTGATTGAAAATTAAATCATATCCCTGTAAAAACATAGATTCTTTTGCTACAACCCTATAATTGTGTCCTAAACGAATGTCAAAATCAAAATTGTTTCCTATTTTCTTTGAATAGGTCAGAATCATATCAGAATTAAAACTTTTAAAATTTGATTGACTTTCTGCATAAGAGCCTTTTTCGTAGCCATTTACAGGATTTTGAGAAGAATATTTTCCATAAGTTTCATCTGTACTTGTATAGTAATTGTCTATTCCTATTCTTCCTAAAAATTTTAAGTTTTTATGTAAATCAATATCAGTTTGTAAAAAACCATATATTCTATCTACTTTTTCTTTGCTAATATTATTATTTACCGAATAAAATGGATTGTCGAATGCAGCACCCTTCTTTTGCTGACCATTGGCAAATTGGTAAGCATCTGGAGTATTGATAGGGTCTGAATATCCATTAGTCATATCATAGTCTGATGGGCTACGATAAAGCGATACCATTGGGGCAGACCAGTCGCCAGCCTTTCTCAATCGAGAAGCATTAGAGGAGGTATATGTTACAGAACCTGTGAATTTCAACCATTTTGTAGCTAAATGGCTTCCAGAAAGCTTCACTGAAGTTCTTTCAAATAATTGTTTAGGAATTACCCCCGATTGTCTAAAATTACCAGCTGATATAAAAAAAGTAGTTTTTTCTGTACCTCCAGACACACTTAAGTAATTATTTAATTGTAAACCATTTTGAAAAAAATTATTTACATTATCATAAGGTGCTACTCCCTTTAAATTAGGATCATTACTTTTGATTATACTTCCTCTTGAATCCCATTTTGTAGGAATTCCATCATATCGTAAATCAGAATATGCTGGACCCCAAGATCTTGATGGAGCAGAAGAACTAGACTGGCGAGAATCAAGTGAGCCATTTATTCCATCATTGCCACCTGCATATTTCGTTTGGCGTTCAGGCAACTTATTTACCTCATCTATTCCTACACTGCTAGAAAAATCTATTTTTGTTGCTCCTGATTGGCCACTTTTGGTAGTAATCATAATAGCACCATTTCTTGCTCTCACTCCATAAAGTGCAGATGCTGCTGGACCTTTCAAAACTGTAATTGAGGCTATGTCGTTTGGGTTAATATCTACACCTCTGTTTGATCCCTCTAGTGTTTTAGTGTCTTCTCCACCGCCATTATCAATAGGAATACCATCTACTACCATAAGAGCTTGGTCATCTCCACCAATTGAACCATTTCCTCTTAATCTAAATCTAGCAGCTGCTCCTGGCGACCCAGAAGTGGCATTTACTTGCAAACCTGCAACTTTTGAACTTAATGAATTTACTATATTTGACTCTTTGGAATCTAATAACTCTTGGCTTTTTATTTCTTGAACAGAGTATCCAAGTTCTTTTTTTTCTCTTTTAATAGCAAGAGCTGTAACCACAACATCATTCAAAATTTTAGTGTCTTCTTCCAAAGTAACATCTATTTGTGTTTTGGTTTGAACTTTAATGATTTGTGTTTTGTAACCCATAAACAAAAACACAAGTATAGAAGCCGAATCAGGCACTGTTAATTGGAATTTGCCATCCATGTCTGTAATTGTACCTTTGGAAGTTCCTTGCAAAGAAACAGTAACGCCAGCCATTGGTTCTTTGGCATCTGAAACAGAACCAGAAATTAAAATTTGAGCATTTGAGTATAATGTTATGCACAATAATAATGTGCTAACAATTTTGGTAATTGTAAGATTCATAAATAGGATGGTAATAAACTGAACAAAACGAACAGAAAAATTTTTGTGAATTAAAATTTCACAAAATCAAAATGAACGAAAAAAAAATTAAACTCAGTTATTGAATATAGGCTGAAGACCTTTCAAAGAAAGCGACTTACAAGGAAGTGAAGTGAAAAAATGAATATATTTTGATTTTGAAAATCTCATATTCTTGATTTATGTTACAAATATAGAATATTAAATTTATTAAAAAAATGTTTTTCAATATATTTTTAAAAAAAATATGATTTTTTTTAAAAATGAGTTAAAAAATAAACCTATTTTTTAAAAAATGTTAAATTTATCGCCTTTAATGCTAAAATATGTATAGATTTTTTAAAAGTTAGTTTTAAAAGTTACTTTTAAGTTTTTACTTTAAAATTAATTATAATAAAAAGTAGCGAACTGCTTAATACATTAATTCTGATGAAGTTATATTGATCATAT
>REAG01000378.1 GCA_004294265.1 Cytophagales bacterium
TATCCTTTCGGTAGAAGGGGAATTTATTTTCCCTTTCTCTGAAAAAATAGCTTCTGCTAATACATGTCCGTAAGTTGCATTTGTGTGTTGAATCTAAGATTCTTTAATCTGTTATATAAAGTCTAATAAATAATTAAAATTCATTAATAACTTTTCCCCATTGCGGAAATAAGAAAGGGGTTTTCTAAAAATTTAATTGTAAATTTTTAGTGGACTCAATATAATAAAATCTCTACATCTTATTATATTCCAACATGGCTTTTTTCATCTAAAGTGAAAATTTCTTTTATTTCGATAATTATTAGATTCAAAATAAAAATAGATTTTATAACCCTCATAAATTATTAAACTGCATCCAATCGCTTAAAATAATATTGGCACTAATTTTATCAATATTACCCTTATCTCGCCTGAATTTTTTGGTTGTGCCAGCCGAAACTAAAGTTTGCAATGCCATTTTGGAAGTAAATCGCTCATCGTAAAACTCAATTTTTAAATCGGGAAAAGCAATGGAAATTTTTTTAGCATAAGTTTTAACGAAATTTGTAGAATCTGTATTTCTTCCGTTTAAATCCACAGGCATTCCTATTACTAGGGTCTCTACGGTTTCTTTAGAAAAATAATCAGTAAGAAATAGTATTATATTTTTAGAATCTATAGTTGTAAGACTATTAGCAATTAATTTTAAGGAATCAGTAACAGCTATGCCAGTTCGTTTTGTTCCCATATCGAGGGCAAGAATTCTTCCCACGATTTCTTAGTTTAATGCAATTTTTAAATCTAAATTTTTAAATACTTTAGCTTCTAATTCAAGAGCTTTAGGGAATAAAATTTCATTTTCAATTTTGGCATGAATTCTTAATTCTTCATCCAATTTTTTTAGTTCAGTTAAAACAACTTTTGTTGAAATATCATAGTTTGGTAATATTTCAAAATCGTTGGTCATACTTCGTAAACCTTTCAAATGATCATCGTGAATTTCATGGTCGTTTTGAAACTCTTTGATAGAGTTTTCCATCATCTTTGCTTTTGCTTTATTAATCAAATTTTCATCTTGCGATGCATTGTTTAAAAGCAAAATATAGCTAAAAAGTGTATCTTCTTCTTCATAAATATGCGACACAAAATCCTCTACAAAAAGCGGAAATACAAGTTGTAATTCACTTTTAATGGCAGGAAAATTACCTTCAAATTTTTTAACGGTTTCTATTATGAAAGGTAATCTTTGTTTGATGAAAATATAATGATTATGTTTTAAATACTCAATTATTAAATCAATATTTAGAGAATTTATAGGAAAATTATTACTATTTTCAAAAATATTTTTTTTAATGTTATTTTCTAAATTTTCATAAGAAATTTGCTTTTTATCACAAATTTCTTTCAATGTTTTATCGGTATGATTTAAAAACTGAATCCCTAAAAAGTGCAAAGCTGATGCTATTTGCGGAGTTTGCAAAATCAATTCTTCTAATTTTTTATCCATTTCTAAATTAGTATTTTTCATTTTTTAGTATTTTAATTGAATAATCATTAAATCAAATTTAGATAATAAAATCGAAAAACCATTAATTTTATTAAAATAAATGAACTTAAACTTTGACTTTATGCAAAATGGCTTCTATTAAATAATCTTTGCAAGCATCAAGCGAAAAAGTATCGGTTTTTAGTTCTAAAGACGGATTTTGAGGTGCTTCAAAAGGACTATCTAAACCCGTAAAGCCTTTTATCTCGCCTAATCGGGCTTTTTTATAGAGTCCTTTCACATCTCGGTTTTCGCAAACAGAAAATGGAGCATTGATATAAACTTCAAAAAAACTATCTATTCCTACAATATTTTTTGCCAAATTTCGGATTTCTTCCGTAGGGCTAATAAAAGAGCAAATCGTAACTATACCACAATTTAAGAATAATTTTGCCACTTCTGCCGCTCTTCTAATGTTTTCAAGTCTATCTTGTTCCGAAAAACCTAAGTTATTATTAATGCCCGAACGCAAATTATCACCATCTAAAAGCTGAGTTAAAAAACCTAAATTGTGCATTTCGGTTTCAACCGCTTTGGCAATAGTGCTTTTACCCGATCCTGAAAGCCCAACCATCCAAATAACAAGTCCTTTTTGGTTCAATAGCTGTTCTTTATCTTCTTTTTTTAGTGTTTTATCAAAAATGGGGTGTATATTTTCCAAATTTTATATTTTAATTTGTGCAAAACTACAATTAATTGAATATATTTTTTGAAAAAAATTAAAAATATCAAAGGTTTATATAGAAACTAAAATTAAAAAATTTAAAAAATTAGGTTATAAATCATATTACAAATGTCCGTACTTTTTTCTTTTTTAAACTACATAAATGTAGTTGGAATTTGAATAAAAAGTATTAAGTTTGTTAATTTATCTTAAAATTTATAATTTGCACCTAAATTAAAAAAAATTATGCCAATAAGAATGGTTGAAGACGAGAACA
>REAG01000223.1 GCA_004294265.1 Cytophagales bacterium
GTTGTGTTGTGTTGTGTTGTGTTGTGTTGTGTTGCTCATAGATTTTAAATTTATACATAAAATTACAAAATCAAAATCATATATCCTAATATTATTTTGAATATTTTTGAGTAATATTTGTAAATGATTGATAGTGAGGGAGTTGTAATAATTGTTAATTGTTAATTGTTAATTGTTAATTGTTAATTGTTAATTGTTAATTGTTAATTGTTAATTTTTTATTATTAATTTTTAATTGTTAATTGTTAATTGTTAATTATAGAACAGCTAATGTTATAAAAAATAAATTTTTTAAAAACAGGAGTCATCTATAGAATCATAATATTAAAATAGCTTTAAATATTATAAAAGTAATAATAATAGTATTTTTTTTATAAATTATATATTTATAATTTTAATTTTTTGACTATAAAATTAACTTATTAAAAATTTTAGCAATTAATAAATTATTTTAATCTTACTATTTCTTCTAACTCTTCAAACCAATTTTGCCCGAACTTTCTAATCAAAGGTTCTTTAAGAAATTTATAAACTGGCACTTTTAAACTTTCTCCAAGCGAACAAGCAGCCGAACAAATTTGCCATTTATCATAGTTTAATAAGTCATATTGTTTTGTTTTTGTAATTCTAATGGGATAAAGATGGCAAGAAATTGGTTTTTTAAATTCTATTTTATTATCTAAGTAGGCTTGTTCTATGCCACATTTTAAAATTTCATTTTCATCATAAATAGCAAAAACACATTCTTTATTTTCAATGGTTGTTGTGCAAAAATCGCCATCTGAATCAACTTCATATAAACCTTTAGTTTCTATCGTTTCTTTAGCATTTTTTGATAAATAAGGTTTTACTTTTTCATAAATTTCATCCAAAATCAACAATTCTTCTTTTTCAAGAGGAGCACCCGAATCGCCCTCTACGCAACAAGCGCCTTTGCAAGATTTTAAATTACAAACAAAATGTTTTTCTAAAATATCGTTTGAAATAACTGAATTTTGATGAATTAACATATTTAAAATAAAATAATTCTCAAAATTAAACATCTTTTAATTTCAAATGTTATTTTTATATTAATATTTATAAATGAAAAAAAAGGTAATTGTCGTAGGTTCGGGGTTTTCAGGTCTTTCTTGTGCTTGTTTTTTATCAAAAGCTGGTTTTGAAGTAGTTATATTAGAAAAAAATAGCTCTATCGGGGGCAGAGCACGAAAATTTCAAGCTGATGGATTTACTTACGATATGGGTCCAAGTTGGTATTGGATGCCCGATGTTTTTGAAAGATTTTTTAATTTTTTTGGACATAAAACATCTGACTTTTATCAACTAGACAGATTAAATCCTTCTTATAAAGTAGTTTGGAGTGCAGCAGAGGCTTGGGATATTCCTGCAAATTTAAACGAATTTTATGCACTTTTTGAATCTATAGAGGTTGGAAGTAGTGTTGAATTAAAACAATTTCTAGCAGAAGCTGAATATAAATATGAAGTTGGAATTGGTAAGTTTGTGCATTTACCAGGAAAATCTTTATTTGAATATGTGGACAGCACTGTTTTGAAAGCACTTTTTAAAATGCACCTTCTTACAGATATGACTTCTTATATTCGTAAATATTTTACAGATTCACGAATTGTAAGATTATTAGAATTTCCTGTGCTATTTCTTGGCGAACGTCCTTCGCATACCCCAGCACTTTATTCGCTCATGAATTATGCAGATATTGCTCTTGGAACTTGGTATCCGCAGGGTGGAATGTATAAAATAGTGGAAGCTATGGAAAAAATAGCCATAGATTTAGGTGTAAAGATTTATGTAAATCAAGAAGTAAAAAAAATAGAAATTTGTAATAATTTAGTAAACTATGTATTGACAGAAAAAGAAAAATATAGTTGTGATTACGTTGTTGGAGCTGCCGATTATCATCATATTGATACAAAAATAATGCCAAAAGAATATCAACAATATTCAGAAAAATATTGGGATTCTCGTAAAATGGCTCCCTCCAGTTTGCTTTATTATTTAGGATTAAACAAAAAAGTTAAAGGTTTGTTGCATCATAATTTATTTTTTGATGCCGATTTTAAATTACATTCAGACGAGATTTACAAAACGCCAGCTTGGACAGAAAATCCACTTTTTTATGTTTCAATTCCTTCAATTACCGATAATTCAGTTGCTCCCGAAGGAATGGAAAATATGTTTATTTTAATTCCAACGGCTCCAGGATTGATGGAAAATGATTCTATTCAGGAATTATATTTTAATAAAACTTTAGAAAGAATTGAGAAATTTACAGGCGAAAAAATTAAGCAAAATATTATTTTTAGAAAAGATTTTGCGGCTCGAAATTTCATTTCTGATTATCATGCACACAAAGGAAATGCGTATGGTTTAGCAAACACACTCTTGCAAACAGGACCATTAAAACCCTCCATGCGACATAAAAAACTAAAGAATTTCATATTTGCTGGTCAATTAACAGTTCCTGGACCAGGAGTTCCTCCAAGTTTTATTTCAGGCGAGTTGGCTGCAAAAGAAATTATTGAAATGGAAAAATAATATAGAAAAAAATGATTTACTTTAAAAATATTCTAAAAATTAATTCATAAAAGTAATAAATCAATAAATGTTATTTATAAATAGTAAAATAGAATAAGCTAAAAAACTATTTTAGCTTACTCTATGTAAATAGAAATTATTACTTAAAAAAAATTATTTTAATTAAAATAAATATTAGCATTTAATACTTTTATAGCATCTTTAAATTTCTCTCTTTCAATCACGAATTGAATGTTTACTTGACGTAAGGAGTGACTTATAGCTAAAATATTAATGCTATTTTCACCAAGAGAAACCGCTGCTTTTCCAAGAACACCAGGTTGGTCAATATTTGTGCCAATAAGACAAACAATAGCTACTTTTTTAACAATAATAGTTTGATATTTGCTTTCAAGCAATTTGATAAGTTCTTGTTTGTAATCTTTTTCCCAAATCACAAGCGAAATACTGTTTGCAGAAGTTGCTTTACATATATAACTGATATTAAAAGAAGCAAAATCTTCCATAATTTTCAAATCATAACCTACTGCACCTACCATTAAAGGGTCATGAATATCTATAATTAAAACCTTATCTGAACCCGTGATAACTTCTACTCTTTTTTTCATTCCTACGTAATTTTTAGTTATGAGAGTCCCTGGATGGTCAGGTTCAAAAGTATTCATAATTCGTAAGTTTATCTTATTTATTTCTAAAGGTTTTGCCGCTTTAGGATGGATGGCTTCCATGCCAACATCTGCTAATTGGTCAGCAACATCATAGTTTGTATAACCAACAGGC
This sequence comes from Cytophagales bacterium, assembly GCA_004294265.1. Classification (GTDB taxonomy): domain Bacteria; phylum Bacteroidota; class Bacteroidia; order Cytophagales; family UBA9547; genus REAG01. Next base: position 3,337 of record REAG01000223.1, read on the forward strand.
ACACAATTTTCGATGCCAACAATATTCGGATCTGCCGAACTTAAATGATATTCTTTGTGAATTATGGCTTCATCAGCTCTTACAGCTACAGCTACTTTAGAGAATGTAACTTCAGAATAACCTCTATCAAACTCTCTCATAATCCCTTCAGTACCTTTGGTGTAGCCAGTAACAAAAGTAACATTGTTTGAAAAATCTATATTTCTTAATGATTGATGTACTCTTTGGTCAATAGTTAAAGGTTCGCTATCATGAAAGCCACTTAAATCAACTAAAATTGAATTAATCCCTTTATTTTTAAGAATATTTACAGAATTATAGGCTGAATGTGATTCACCAATTGAAGCTAAAATTTCACGTGCTGCTTGAAAAATATTTTCTTGACTTACATATCCCGATGCCAAAACATCTGCCAAACTTGATAAGTATTTTTCTGCATCATTTATTCTAGATTCAATAAAAGCATCAGCCAATTTTAAATCCAAGCCGATTTCTACATAAGATTTATTGATTTCTTTTAGTTTAATAATTAAATCACTAAGAGATTTATGAAAATCGTTTTGGTTTATAAAGTGATGATATATTCCTGGATCGCCAGTTTTTTTATTTTCTAAAAGCCAATTGGTTACTCCTGAATAAGCAGAAACAATAAAAATTCTGTTATAAAGTTCTTTTCCAGTTCTTTTGTAAGTGATTATATTATTTAAAACATCTCCAAAAGCAGACATTGATGTTCCACCAATTTTTTCAACAGTAAGCATAAATATTTAAGTGTTTTTAAAATTATTTTTAAAAGTTTTTTTAAGATTTTTAATAGAAATACAAAAATAGTTGTATTTGTTTTTAAATCTATTTTTTTTCAAAATTTTAATGAATTATGATATAAATTTGATTTAATATTTCTGTGATAATAAATATTAATAAGTAAAAATTAATAAATAAAATATTAAAAATTATTACAAATCAAAAATCATTTAATTATTTCAAAAAATCTTTAAACCAAAGTCCTGATTTTTTAATAATTCTTTCTTGTGTTTGATGATTGACATAAACCAAACCAAATCGAGCTTTAAAACCCTCCCACCATTCAAAATTATCAGTAAGAGTCCAACAAAAATATCCTTTTATATTTACGCCTTCATTTTTAGCTCGTAACATTTGATTCAAATAATCTTGAAAAAATTTAATTCTAACTTCGTCATTTATATTACCATTTTCAATTTTATCATCCAAACAAATACCATTTTCTGATACAATAATTTCATTTATATTTGGGTAAGAATTATATTTTTTTAAAACATTATAGAAACCTTCAGGATAGATTTCAAATCCCATATTATTCATTGGAACATTTCTATTTTTTGCAGGTACTTCGTCTGCAAAAGCAATTGGTGGCAATAAACTAAACTTACCTATCAATCTGCAATAATATTGAATTCCAATATAATCAAAACTTACTTTAATGTTTTTTTCGTCTTCTGGTTTAATATAGTTTTCAATTAATTTCATTGCTGGAAAGTCTTTATATGGGTAGCCCAATCCAACCAAAGGTTCAATATACATTTTATTTATTGTAGCTTCAATTCGCTCTGTAGCCCCAATATTATACCATTTATTATTTTTTGGCTCAACTTGAAAAGTGGCTAATCCTGTTCCTACATAAGAATTTTTTACATTTTTTCTAATAATGTTTGCTCCAATTCCTTGACATAAGTTTGCATGATGCGAAGCGGCAAGGAAATGAAATAAATTTTTAATTCCAGGAGCATGTTCTCCGGTCATATATCCAAATCCACAAAAAGCGGATGGTTCGTTCAATACTTTCCAATTTTTTACTCTATCACCGAATTTTAAAGAACAAATATTTGCAAATTCTCCAAACCAATGTAAAACATCTCTATTTGCCCACCCCTTCTTTTGTTGTAATATTTGCGGTAAATCCCAATGATATAAAGTAAGCCAAGGAGTAATATTTTTTGAAAGGCAATTATCAATTATTCTATCATAATAATCCAAACCTTTTGAATTAATTTGCCCTATTCCTTGTGGTAAAATTCTAGGCCAAGAAAGTGAAAATGCAAATGTATCAAAATTCAAATTCTTTGTTAAAGCAATATCTTCAGGATATAATTCATAAAAATTACAAGCTTTAGAGGCATTTTCACCTGTTTTTATTGCCCCTTTTTTATATTGAAAAACATCCCAAATAGAGTCTGTTTTTCCATCAGAATAACTATGTCCTTCCGTTTGAAAGGCCGCTTGAGCAACTCCCCACTTAAAATCGTTTCCAAAATCAGAAGCCGATATTGTATTCATCTATAAAAAATAAAATTGTAATAATTAGAACAAAAAGTATTATTTTTTAAATTTAGAAACATAATCTTTCAATCTATCTTTGTGTATAGTTAAAGTAGTCATTTTTAATTTCACATAGTCTTCATGAAAGAAATAATATCCAAAATTCTTACTTTCTTTTCCAACATTTCTTGAACCAGAACCTGAATCTTTAATTAGAAACCAAGTTATATTATTTTTAATCATATATCCTACTAAATGCATCCCGTGGTCATCCGTAGTGGTTTTGTTGCTAAATCTAAACTGTCGTGCGTTTTCATCTATATAATCGGAAGGAATATCAAAAGTTGGAACCAAAGCCACATTATTAAAAGAATCAAATCCTGCTTCTGAAACATCACCACCTACCATATAAGTATAGCCACTTTCGATAGATTTTTTAGCAATTTGCATAAAAATATCTAATGGAACATTATAATAAGTTGAGTCATGCCACCAATTATCCGGTACATCGTATTCGGTTTGAGTCCAATAAGAATTTTGCATAAATGACATCACATCAACAATGTCGGAGGGATTAAATTTTAAAACATTTTCCATATATTCTTTGGGCGAAATTTGCTTTCCTTGATAAACAATCTTACTTGGAGGTGTACCAATATAATCGTTCATAATAGATTGAATGGTGCTTAAAATCAAATTTTCATTCCAAGAATTGGATGCTTTGACAGATTGCAAATATTTGCTCATTTCTTCAAACATTTTAGAATGATTATGAAAATTTTTACCATCATTTAATCCAGTATAATCTGATAAACGAACACAACCATATTGTTTCATAATTCTTCTAACTGCATTGCCTTCAGAACCTTCTCCAAACTCTGAATCACCTCGCTTTTGTACAAATCTTCTTGCCTTTTCAACATACTCCCAATAGACAGTAAATATTTCGGATAAATAAACTATTGAGCCTGTTTGTCTATAAATTTCGGTTTCGTAAAACGAAGTTGTGCTATAAGCCCAACAAGTGCCTGCATTACCTTGTGAGATAGGTTTATTCATCCAATTTGACTTAAATTCATCAACTGATTTAGGATAATCCACATTTGTTAAATTAATCTTAAAAGCTCGTTTTAAAGGTGTAATTTTAGTTGATTTATCGTCCTCTTCAATTCCTTTTAAAATACTATTTTGATAATATCCTTGTTTAATATTTTGAAACGAACCAATATTACGATTTTGTGAAATTAATACAGTATTAAAAACCAATATTAAAAAAAATATTATTACTTTATTGCTCATTTTTAAATTTATTATTTCAAGCAAATTAAATTAAATTTTAGAATGAAATGAAAATATACAAATATTTATTTTTATTTTTGAAAAAAAACAAAGAAAATAACTTTTGTGAGTCCATCAAAAACTACCTACTTTATTAAAAGATTTGTCATCAATATTTTTAGTTTTATCACAGATTTATTTGTATTTAACTTTTCAAATACTACAATAACAAAAAAAACGGTTTTAATAATTAAAATGGATGCCATTGGTGATTTTTTTGTATGGTTAGCTGTTGCAAATAAATACAGAATCTTATATCCAAAATCAAAATACAATTTAATATTACTTACTAATCCTAGTTGTGTAGAATTAGCTCAAAAACTTAATTATTTTGATAATATAATTTCCATTAAAAGAAAAAAATATATCTTAAATCCGTTTTATAGGATTTCTGAATTAAAAAAACTAAAAAAAATAAATTACGACACAATTATATATCACGCATCAAGTCGAGAATTCTCAACAGGTGATTTAATTATTAAAAATCTTACTTCTGTTCATAAAATAGGTATCAAATCAGACCATGCAGTAGATGGTATTTTTTGGTCTTCAATTTCAAATAAATGGTTTACAAAATTAGCCGATTTAAGTATTTCAAAACAAGAATTTATTAGAAATAATTTATTCTTAGAATTTTTAGGACACCCAAAAACCGAAATAGAAATAGCTAAAGTCAATCTTTGGGACATCAAAAATCAAACAAAACCTTACATTACTATTGCTCCAGGTGCAAGAATTGGAATTCGTAAATGGGAAATAGAAAAATTTTTGACAATAATTAAATATATCTTAGAAACATCCAATTTTGAAATTGTTTTGGTAGGATCTAAAGAAGAAATTAAAGATGGTATCATAATACAAGACTATTTTAAAAACATTAGAATAAGTAATAAAATAAACAAAACATCAGTTTTAGAACTTTGTGAGATTATTCATTTTTCTAATTTATTAATAGGTAACGAAACCTCATCAGTTCACATTGCTGCTGCTGTTCAAACTAAATCTATTTGTATTTTAGGTGGCGGTCATTTTAATAGATTTGCACCTTATCCACTTGAAATAAAATCTGAATTCAAACCAGAATCTGTTTTTGAAATTATAGATTGTTTTGATTGTGATTGGAGATGTAAATTTCAAATTAACAACTCTAATGCTGCACCTTGTATCAAAAATATTACTGAAAATAAAGTAATAGACAAAATTAAAACAATTATCTAAAATTACTAATATGTTAAAAAAACTTATTTTAAGAGTTTTAAATCCAATTCATTTTTTCAAAATCATATATTTAAGTTATGATAAAAAAAGAATAAATAGAGTTTTTGCAGATGAACAACTTAAATTTTATAGCAAAATATTACCAACAGATTTTCTTCATTATGGTTATTTTGATGATAAAAATATAAAACCAGAAGATATTTCAGTTGCAATGATTTATAAAGCTCAAGTAAGATATGCTGAATTATTACTAGAAAAAGTGGTTGATAAAAACAACCAAATTCTTGATATTGGTTGCGGAATGGGGGGACTTGTAAAAATGATGCTAGAACAAAACTTAAAACCAGTTGCTTTAACGCCAGACCAAACTCAAATCAAACATATTTCAGAGAAATACCATACTCTGAAAGTTTATCCAACCAAATTTGAAGATATACCTTTGGAAGAAAATTTAGATAAATACGGAACAGTTATTACATCAGAATCACTACAATATTTAGATCTTGACAAATCGCTTGAAATAATAAATCAAATTTTAAAAAAAGAAAAAGATAGCCGTTGGATTGCTTGTGATTATTTTAAAATTAATCAAGAAGGCGAAAAATCAGGTCATAATTGGTCCAATTTCATTTCAAAACTAGATAAAAGTGGTTTTAAATTAACTTACGAATATGATATAACACCCCATATTTTACCAACCATAAGTTATGTTTATTTTATGGCAAACAACATTGGTTTACCCAGTGTTGAGTTTGCAATAGATAAATTAAAAGTAAAGAAAAAAGGAATATATTATCTAATTGAACCGTCATTAAATTATATATTTGAAAAAATAAATAAAAACCTTAAAACTGTAAATCCTGTTGAATTTGCTAAAACAAAAAAGTATGTTTTGATGGTGATTGAACGAAAATAAATTACTAATTTTAATCCAAGTTGAACTAAATTTTTGTATATTTGGTTTAGCTTTAAATTAAAAATGAAAATTATGAAAAATTTAATTATTAATACTTTTTTAATTATTACTCTTTTATCATGTAATTCTCAAAAGGAAAACGAAATTAAAGTTGAAAATAAACCTAAATATGTAGTTACAAAAGAAGAAGGAAGACTTTGGATTAAAAGTAACCAATTATTCAAACCCGTTTTTATGTTGAAAATTGATAGCTCAACTCAAAATTTAGCAAAATTTCAATTAGGAAAAATGCTTTATTATGAAAAAGGGTTATCTAAAAATAGTAATATTAGTTGTAATTCTTGTCATAATTTAGAAAAGTTTGGTGTAGATAATGAACCAACTTCTCCAGGAACTGACGGTGTAAGAGGTGGACGAAACTCCCCTACTTCTTTAAACGCCCATTTACATTTTGCTCAATTTTGGGATGGAAGAGCCAAAACAGTTGAACTTCAAGCTCAAAGACCTATCTTAAACCCTATTGAAATGGGTTGCCCTTCGCAAAGTTTTGTCATTGAAAAAGTACAATCAAATCCAAAATACGCAGGTTTATTTTTAAAAGCATTTCCAAATCAGTTAATGGATTATGAAAAATTGACTTCAACAATTGGATATTTTGAACGATTTCTTAATACACCGTCAAGATTTGATAAATTTCTTGCCAATGATTTTGAAGCTTTGAATGAAAAAGAAAAATTAGGATTAAAAATATATATAGAAACAGGTTGTCAATCTTGTCATAATGGAATAGCTTTAGGTGGTTCTATGTATGAAACATTTGGAAAATATGATAATTATCAAAAACATACTACTAGTAAAAAAATAGATAATGGAATGTTTGATTTAACTAAAAATGAAAATGATAGATTCAAATTTAAAGTACCCTCTTTAAGAAATATCACAGAAACTTACCCTTATTTTCATGATGGAAGTGTAACTAATATAAATGAAGCTGTTAAAATTATGGCTAAAATTCAACTTAATAAAGAATTGTCTGAAAGTCAAATTGAAGCAATTGTTGCTTTTTTAGGAACATTAAAAGGTGAAATACCAGAATATGCAAAATTAAAAAACAAAAATTCTTAGTAATAATTTAAATATAGTTTATTATTAAGCTCATCTTTTTTTATTATAATTAATAATAAAAATTATATAAATGGTAAATTTAATAAAAAAAAATAAAAAGTAAATGACAGCTTGTATTTTATTTGGAGGATCGGGCTATATAGGCACTAAATTAGCAGTATTTTTATTGCAAAATAAAGTTTTTTCAACGATTTACATTTCAGACATAAAAGATACAATTTTAAAAGAAAATGAAAATATAATTTTTAATCGCACAGACGTAAGAAATCCTATTTCTACCTCGATTTTAAAACATCCAGTTCAATGGATTTTTAATTTAGCAGCCATTCATCGTGAGCCAGGACACGAAAGCAAAGAATATTTTGAAACTAATATAAAAGGAGCTGAAAATATTACTCTTTTTGCAGAAAAAATTGGTTGCAATCACATTTTTTTTACATCAAGTATATCGCCTTATGGACCAACTTTAGTAAGAACCGATGAAAGTTACTTACCACAACCCAATACTCCTTATGGTGTTTCTAAGCTTAATGCAGAGTACATTCATAAAATTTGGGCTGAAAAATCAGAACTAAATCGATTAATTATTGTAAGACCAGGAGTAATCTACGGTCCTGACGATCCAGGAAATATATTACGAATGATAAAAGCGGTTCAAAAAGGATATTTCTTTTTACCAGTTTCTCCTACAATTAAAAAATCTTACGGATATGTTTTTGGGTTGTGTGAAAGTATCGTTTT
>REAG01000134.1 GCA_004294265.1 Cytophagales bacterium
CTTGACGTCAATATATCTATAAATTGATTTCACGTAAAGTGTTGATTATCAATAAGTTATAAAAAATTAATTATAGATAAATACGCGTCAGGTTAATAACCACAATAAATTTCTCATCTCTTATCCAATCTTCTAATGCAATCTCCAAGCAATAGACAATTTCGTGAGGACTAGTACTAAGTACGCTTGAGTCTAAAAATTCAATACTTTTAAAAATAAAATCTAATACATATTTTCTTTCAAGAATTTGATTATTAGTAAAACTATAAATTTCCTCAGCTTCTAAAAAAGATATTATTTTAGAAAGGTTTTCGTGATAGTCTTTTTTTCTTTTATCGGAATAATTGTTATTTTTTGATTTTCTCCAATGCGATAATAATTGGGATAGGTGCAGCTGGTATAATTTTTGACGCATAAAAAACTAGCAAACGAACTGAGGCAAACATTCTGATACTTTAATATATGTGTCTTTATCAAAACTTGATTTAATGTTAGTCAAGCTTTTAAAATAATCAGAGCTACTCAACATTGTAATCACTGAAAAATAATTTCGATCAATTGAATAAATATAATCATTATTTTTACTCAAAGTGAAGGCATCATTTATTATTTTATCAACAATATGATTGTATTTTCCGTCTCCAGAAATTGAATCTTCTAAAAACATAGAAAATACAGATATTTTTTTTAAATCTGAATTGTGTGAGAAAAGCATAAATTTATATTTTTTACAATTATGATTTTAGTTATCTACAAATTATTAACATTATCAAATTTTATTTCAACGCTTCCCACAAAATCTCCACAGGATGCTTTGCCTTTCTACCCGTACCATCGTGGATTTGGTGTCTACAGCTTGTGCCAGGTGCTGCTATTTCATAATCAATAGCTTTACGAACGGCAGGAAAAAGTACCAATTCTCCAACTTGCATACTCACATCATAATGTTCGGTTTCATAGCCGAAACTACCAGCCATGCCACAGCAGCCCGATGGAATCATTTCTACTTTATAATTTGTTGGAAATTCTAACAGTTTTTTAGTAGGCGTTACACTTGCAAGTGCTTTTTGATGACAATGTCCGTGCAGTTTTATTTTTTTCTCTGCTTTGGTAAATTTCTCTTTTTTGATATTGCCTTTGTCCAACTCTTTTGCCAAAAACTCATCCACTAAAAAGCAGTTTTTTGCTAATTTTTCAGAATCTTCTATCAATTCTTTTGGCATTAATTTTGGATATTCATCTCTAAAACTCAAGATACAACTAGGCTCAATTCCGATCAAAGGCATATCCGAAGTGATAATATCTTTCAATAATTTCACATTTTCTATAGCTAATTTTTGAGCATTTCGTACTAAGCCTTTACTCAAAAATGTGCGTCCACTTTCTACGTGTGTAGGAATGATGACTTCATAACCTAATTTATTGAGCAATTTTACGGTCGTAATACCAATTTCTACATCGTTGAAATTGGTGAACTCATCTGCAAAAAGAAAAGCCCCCAAACCCCCGAAGGGGGCTTTTGAGTCTCTATTTTTACTGATATTTAAATTTACAGGAGAAATTCTTAATCCTAATTTTGTTAAAGTTACATATGAATCTTTAAGAATAGGGTGAGCGATGGGAGTTCCCCCCTCGGGGGTTAGGGGGCTGCAAAGGGTTTTGTAGAGAGTTTTCTTTGCCAACAACGGAAAACTCCTTTTCGGATGAATGCCCATGACTTTATTGGCAATTGAACCTGTGATTTTATTAGACATTACGAAATTATAAATAGCAGGGATTTTTGATGCCAATTCCATGCTTTTTACAAAATTTCCTATCATTCTAGTTCTAAATGGAACACCGTTTGCATCGTAATAATGTTGTAAAAATTCGGCTTTCATGGTTGCCACATCTACATTACTAGGACATTCGCTTTTACAACCTTTACAACTTAAACAAAGGTCATAAACCTCTTTTATTTCTTTATGGTCGAAGGCATTTTCTTTTGGTGAATTGGTCAAAAATTCACGTAAAATATTGGCTCTAGCACGAGTAGTTTCTTTCTCGCTTTTTGTTGCCATGTAGCTTGGACACATGGTTCCACCAATCACACTGCTTTTGCGACAATCTCCTGAACCATTGCATTTTTCAGCTAATCTTAAAATTCCGCCTGTTTCATCAAAATTAAAAACTGTTTTAAATTGACGGGTTTCTTGCCCAGATTCGTACCTCAATTGTTCATTCATTTTTGGAGAATTAACAATCTTTCCTGGGTTAAAAATATTATTTGGATCCCACGTTTTTTTAATATCTAAAAAAAGTTGGTAGTTATTTTCTCCGACCATTTTGCGGACAAATTCACCTCTCACTCTTCCATCGCCATGTTCGCCACTCATCGATCCGCCATATTTTTTTACGAGCGTAGCTACATCATCTGTAATTTTAAAAAATAGTTCTCGGTCTTCGGCTTTTTTCAAATCTAAAATAGGACGTAAATGCAACTCTCCATCGCCTATATGGGCATAATAAACACTTGTCTTGCCATATTTTGCCATGATTTGGGCAAATTCTGCCGCAAATGCGGGTTGATCTTCAACAGCAACTGCGGTGTCTTCTATACAGGCAACTGCTTTTGGATCGCCAGGAACATTTGCCAAAAGTCCTAAACCAGCTTTGCGTAAACTCCAAGCTGCACTTATTTCCGCACCCCATAGTCTTGGGAAATGGTAACCAAATCCTAATGTATTTAGCTCTTTTTCTAATTCTTGCGCTAGTTTTTCAATCTCTTCTTTGGTTTCTCTTGCCCATTCTACAATGATTACCGCTTTGGGTAAATCTTTGATAAAGAACATGTTTTTTTTCTGTTCAATATTTTGAGCGGATGCTTCTAGAACGATATCATCCAATAATTCTACTGCTCCAGGTTTATATTTTAGAGCAATGATAGTGGCTTTGCATGCTTCATCAATAGAGTTTAAGTGAATCGCCAATGCTCCTTTGGTTTTAGGAGGAATATCAACCAGATTTAATTTTATTTCAGTAGTAAAAGCCAAAGTACCCTCGCTGCCTGCTAAAAGTTTAGAGAAATTAAACTTTCGAGATTGACTTCCAATACCATTTTCTTTATAAATAAGGTATGGTTTATCCGAAAATAATTCGGTATCCAACAATTCATCGGTAGCATAGCCTGTATTTCTTCTTTTGATTGTTGGTTTTGGAAATTCTTTTATAATTTCATTTTTAACGGATTCCTGTGATAAATTTTCTTTAATATGCTGGTAAATATTCGTTTCTAAATCAGAAACCGAAGTTCTGCCTAAGCATTTGTCCATAAACTCATTTTGACTCAATGCTTTAAAAACAGTTTCAGAGCCATCTGCCAAAATAGTTTTAAGTTCCAATACATGATCTCTGGTTGTGCCATAAATCACAGAATGAGAGCCACAAGAGTTGTTTCCAACCATGCCACCAATCATACAGCGGTTTGAAGTACTCGTTTCTGGTCCAAAAAACAAACCAAATTGCTCCAAGTGTTTATTTAATTCATCAAGAACAACTCCGGGTTGTACTCTAACCCATTTTTCTTCTTTATTGACTTCTATAATTTGATTCCAATATTTCGATACATCTACAATAATTCCTTCGCCTAATACTTGTCCAGCCAAAGATGTGCCTGCCGTACGTGGAATGATAGATGTTTTATGTTCGGTGGCAAAAGCAATGATTTTTTTTACATCTTCAACCGATTTTGGACGAGTTACAAAAAGTGGTTTTTGTTTATAAACAGAAGCATCTGTACTATATAATGTGCGTTGCACTTCATCCGTGTATATATCTCCTTCAAAACCTTGCTTTAATTGCTCAATGGCAATTTGTAATTGTATTTCCATTTTTAACCCGCTTTTCAATTTGCAAAACTACATTTAAAACTGATATTTTTAAAAAATGGTTTTAAGAATAAAATATAGAATAAGGTTCTATGTAAAACACTGTGGATAACGTATTTGTATTTTTATTTCAAATTCTTTTTACGAAACAAATATTTTACGATTTGAGTTGTTACCTTTGTAAATATAATTAAAGCAAAAAAAAGGTAAATACATATTATAATGAAAATTTTCAATCTTGTTGTAAAGCAAATAGTAAACGAAACCAAAGATTCTTACACGATAGTTTTTGAAACTCCTAAGGAACAATTTAATTATAAATCTGGTCAGTTTATTACTTTGATTTTAAAAATAAATGGTTCTGAAGTTAGGCGTTCTTATTCATTGAGTTCTTCTCCTGGAATTGATAATTACCCATCAGTTTGTATAAAAATTATATCTAAAGGAGTAGTTTCAAATTATTTAAAGTCAAATTTAAAGCCTGGAGATTCTTTGCAAGCCATCGAACCTATGGGAAATTTTTTCTTCGATCCTAAATCGTCTGCTCAACAACATATTGTTTTGATAGGGGCTGGAAGTGGTATCACTCCTTTGTTTTCAATAGCAAAATCGGTTTTGCAATTTGAACCAAACAGTAAGGTTTCGCTTTTTTATGGTAATAGATTAAAAGAAGATATTATATACTTTAATCAATTTGAGGATTTAGCAAAAAAATATGGTTCAAGATTTCAAGTAGTTCATTCGCTTACAAAACCTGAAAATAATTGGACTGGTTTTACAGGAAGAATAAACGAATCTGCTATCATAAAATTAATTGAAAGTATATCGCCAATAAAGTTTAAAGAGTGCCAATATTATATTTGCGGACCAAACGGTTTGGCGGAAGAAGCCACAAAAGCACTCGATTTATTAGGTGTTGGTAAAGCAAATATTCATAAAGAAAGCTATGGACACGATAAAAACGAAGTTGCTGCCGCTTCAGTTGTGGCAGCCTCTACACTTGCAAATGGCAAAAGTAGAGTAAAGATAATTGACGGAAAAAAAATACATGAATTTGAGGTAGATCCTAAACATACAATTTTAGAAACAGCCATAAAATTAGATATAAACTTACCTTATTCTTGCCAAGCAGGTATGTGTACGGCTTGTATGGGCAAATGTACAACCGGAAAAGTTCACATGGAAAATGCAGATGGTCTTACAGATAATGAAATCAAACAAGGCTATGTTCTTACTTGCATAGGGCATCCTGCATCTGCTGAAATAGTCATTGAACTATAATATTGTATGTGGAAAAGTTATATTTTCGATTATCTTAATTATTTGAAAATAGAACGCTCGCTATCAAATAATTCTATTGAGGCTTATGAGCGAGATATTAGTAAACTAACGCAATATCTTGAAATAATTAAATCAGACATTAAACCTGAATTTATTACGCATCAAATAGTTGAAAATTTGTTGTATTATCTTTCAGATTTGGGCTTATCTGCCCATTCGCAAGCCCGAATTTTATCTGGTTTGAAAAGTTTTTTTAAATATTTATTATATGAAAATTTAATTCAAAAAGACCCTTTAGAGCTTATAGAGTCCCCAAAATTGGGTAGAAAACTACCCGATGTGCTTGATTTTCCTGATATTGAAAAAATTTTTGCAAACATAGATTTATCAACACCTCAAGGATGCAGAAACCGAGCCATGATGGAACTAATGTATAGTTCTGGATTGCGTGTTTCGGAAGTCGTAAATTTAAAATTATCAAATATTTTATTTGAAATTGGATTTTTAAGAGTAACTGGAAAAGGTAATAAAGAACGGATTATTCCTGTCGGAAATGATGCTTTAAAGTTTATTAAAATTTACATAGAAAACGTAAGAAACCAAATAATTCCTCAAAAAGGTGCCGAAAATTTTGTTTTTTTTAATAATAAAGGAAAAAATTTATCAAGAATAATGGTTTTTATGTTTATTCAAAAATATGCGAAAGATGCTGGTATTGATAAAAAAGTCAGTCCACATACTTTTAGACATTCTTTTGCTACGCATTTGATTGAAGGCGGAGCCGATTTGAGGGCTGTTCAGGAGATGTTAGGACACGAAAGCATCACAACAACCGAAATTTATACGCATCTCGACAGAGAATTTTTAAGACAAATGATTTTAGAATTTCATCCTCGTTCTTCTGTTAGAAGTAACTTTAATGATAATTGATTATTTTTATTTAATAAGGTTAATTTATTACTAATTATATGTACTATAAATTGTTTTTAATTAATTTTTTTTGATTGATTTTTGTTTCAATTATATAATTTTAAATAGATTTGAATATTATTTTATCTCAAATGTTACAAATAATTGCACCACTTTCTTATTTTTCTAATGTAGATTTTTTTTATCAATTTTTGAATAATGATTTATTTTTAATAGAAGCACACGAAAATTATCAAAAACAAACTTTCCGAAATAGATGCCAAATTCTTACTTCACAAGGTGTTCAAGATTTAACAGTTCCTATTTTAAAATCAGAATCAAAGTTTTATAAAGATATAAAAATTGATTTTGATCAAAGATGGCAAGAAATTCATTGCAGAAGCATAAAAACTGCTTACGGTAAAGCACCTTATTTTGAACATTATTTTGACGTTTTTGAAAAATTAATTATGACAAAAAATCATTTTTTATTTGATTTAAACCATGAAATACTGACAAAATGTCTGCAACTATTGAAAGTAGAAAAACAATTAGTTCTTACTTCGGATTATAAAAATTGTGAATTAAACTCAAATTTTATAGATTTGAGAAATAAAAAATTACTTATTGATAACCATGTAGAATATATTAAAAATAATAAGAAAACTTATTATCAAACTTTTGGAAAGGAATTTGTAAATAATTTATCAATCATAGATTTAATCTTCAACGAAGGAACAAATGCGAAACAATTTTTGTATATATAATGTATATGTTCAAAAATGTTTAGTAAAATATTTGGAGAAATTAAATTATAGTATTTAGTTTAAAGAAATATTTTGAATAATTCAATTTTATGGAAGCGAAATTCTCAGAGGAAGTAAAAATTATTATATCTTATTCGCGTGAAGAGGCGGTAAGACTAGGTCACGATTTTATTGGAACTGAGCATATAATGCTAGGTTTAATTCGTGATGGAGATGGAATTTCTATTCTGTTATTCAAAAAAATGGGCGTAAATATAGACGAATTGAAGCGTTCTATTGAGCATTATACCAAAAGTACTGCTACGCATCGTCAAATTAAAAATATTGAACAAATCCCATTAACTAAATCTTCAGAAAAAGCGCTGAAAATTACTTATTTAGAGGCAAAACAATTCAAATGCGAGTATATAAAACCTGAACATTTGACTTTGGCTATTTTGAGAGATGAGGAAAATTTGGCTTCCCAAATTTTAAAGAAATTTGAAGTTAGTTATGAAGTTTTCAAAGAATTAATTGAATATCATCACACAAATCCGCAAGCGGCAGCCGATACGGATGATAATGATGATGACAGTAAAATGTTCGGTTCTGGGGGATCTGGTGCTGGTAGCGGTAGCTCATCTACTGGAAAAGAAGCAGGAAAATCTAGTGAAAAATCAAAAACACCTGTATTAGATAATTTTGGTAGAGATTTAACGAAAGTTGCTGAAGATGGAAAACTTGACCCTATTGTAGGTCGTGAAAAAGAAATTGAGCGAGTAGCACAAATTTTAAGTCGCAGAAAGAAAAATAATCCAATATTAATAGGAGAGCCTGGCGTTGGAAAAACCGCTATTGCAGAAGGATTAGCTTTAAGAATTATTCAAAAAAAGGTATCAAGAGTTCTTTTTGGAAAACGAGTGATTACTTTAGATTTAGCTTCTTTGGTTGCTGGAACCAAATATCGTGGTCAGTTTGAAGAGCGAATGAAAGCTGTAATGAATGAATTAGAAAAAACGCCTGATATTATTTTGTTTATAGATGAGTTGCACACTATTGTTGGTGCTGGCGGTGCTTCTGGCTCGTTGGATGCCTCAAATATGTTCAAACCTGCTTTGGCAAGAGGCGATATCCAATGTATTGGTGCCACAACTTTAGATGAATATCGCCAATATATTGAAAAAGATGGAGCTTTAGCAAGAAGATTTCAAGTAGTTATGGTGGATGCAACTTCTGTAGAAGAAACCATTGAAATTCTTACTAATATTAAAGATAAATACGAAGATCATCATCATGTGAATTATACACCTGAAGCTATTGAACAGTGTGTGAAACTATCTGATAGATATATTACAGACCGTTTTCTGCCAGATAAAGCCATAGATGTTTTAGATGAAGTTGGTGCTAGAGTTCATATAAATAATATTCATGTTCCAGGAGATATCACTAAACTTGAAGAACAAATTGAGTTAGTTAAAAAAGATAAAAATAGAGTTGTCAAATCTCAAAAATATGAAGAAGCAGCTCAATTAAGAGATAAAGAGAAAAAATTAATAGAACAATTAGAAATTGCAAAACAGCGATGGGAAGAAGAAACTAAACAAAAACGCTATTCAGTAACAGAAGAGAATGTGGCTGAAGTAATTGGAATGATGACTGGAATTCCTGTAAATAAAATTGCCAAAAAGGAAAATGCCAAATTAGTAACAATGGCAACAGACCTAAAAGGTAAAATTATTGGTCAAGATGAGGCTGTATTGAAATTATCGAAAGCCATTCAGCGTACAAGGGTTGGTTTGAAAGATCCGAAAAAACCGATAGGTTCTTTTGTTTTTCTGGGTCCGACAGGTGTAGGAAAAACGGAATTGGCTAAGGTTTTGGCAAATTATTTGTTTGATAAAGAAGATGCTTTAGTAAGAATTGATATGAGTGAATACATGGAAAAATTCTCTGTATCGCGATTAGTTGGTGCTCCTCCAGGTTATGTAGGTTATGAAGAAGGTGGACAATTAACTGAAAAAATACGCAGAAAACCTTATTCTGTTATTCTTTTGGACGAAATTGAAAAAGCTCATCCCGATGTTTTTAATATTTTATTGCAAGTTTTAGATGATGGAATTTTAACTGACGGTTTAGGACGCAGAGTAGATTTTAGAAATACCATTATTATTATGACTTCAAATATTGGCGTTCGAGATTTGAAAGATTTTGGAACTGGCATTGGTTTTGCTACTAAATCTAGAAAAGATCAGCAAGATGAGATTGTGAAATCTACTATTCAAAGTGCTTTACGAAAAACATTTGCTCCTGAGTTTTTGAACCGTTTGGATGATGTAATCATATTTAATAGCCTTGAAAGAAGCCATATTCATCAAATTATTGATATTTCGCTTGGCAAATTGTTGAATAGAATTAATGAATTGGGTTATAAAGTAGAACTTACTGAAAAAGCAAAAGATTTTTTGGCAGAAAAGGGCTACGACCAACAATACGGAGCAAGACCATTAAACAGAGCGATTCAAAAATATGTGGAAGACCCCGTTGCGGAAGAGATTTTGAAAGGTGACGTTACGCTTGGCGATACCATGTTGGCAGATCATACAGAAAAAGCTGAAGAATTATTTATCAAAATAAAGAAAAAGAAAGCTGAAAAAGCCGCTGGCACTGAATAAAAAAAGTCCCTTGATTAATTTCAAGGGATTTTTTTTTCTTTTAATCAAAAAAATCAAATAAAAAGTATAAGTTTTAAAAATATATACTACATTTGCAATCCCAAACACAGCATTTGCGACTGTGGCGAAATTGGCAGACGCACTAGACTTAGGATCTAGCGGGCAACCATGGGGGTTCAAGTCCCTCCAGTCGCACAATAAAAACCTTGTTTAAAGTACTTTAAATAAGGTTTTTTATTTTAGTAATCCGCTTTACACCACTATATTAAGAAATTTAAAATGTAAAAGCAATCAAAATTAGATTCATTATAATTTTAAATTTTTTATTATTAAAATAATTTACTAAAAACAAATGATTAATTTTGTCGTAATTTAGATTTAAGATTTATATTTCATAAAAATGAATAATTCTCAAACTTACGGAATTGATATTGGTGCATTAGCAAATGGCAAACATATTTTTGATTTTAGTATGAATGATGCTTTTTTTGCATCTATCGAACAAGATATTATAACCAAAGGAAGTATTAATTCTTCGGTTGCTTTAGAAAAAACAGACTTATTAATAAGAGCAAAGTTTATTAATCATGGTTCTGTTGAGCTTATTTGCGACAGAACTTTATTGCCTTTTTATCATGAAATCAAATCTGAAAATACGCTCACTTTCAACTTTAGTGATAGAAATGAAGAATTAAATGATGAAATAGTACTGATTCGAAGAGATACAAATGTGCTAGATGTCTCAAATTATATTTATGAATTTATAATTTTAGCAATTCCCTTAAAAAAAATTCATCCAGATTATAAGAGAAAAGACGAGGATGAAAGTAATGATAATATCCTGATATACAGTTCTTTAAGTGAGGATTCTGAACCTGAAGATACAAGCATTGATATACTCGACCCAAGGTGGGAAGCATTAAAAAAATTAAAAGATAGTTTATAATTTAGAAATATAAATTATATTTGCAGTCCTTAAAAAAGTAATACAAAAAAATGGCACATCCAAAACATAAGATTTCCAGAAGCAGAAGAGATAAGAGAAGAACTCATGACAAAGCTGCAATGCCTACTTTGGCAACTTGTCCAACGACAGGAATGCCTCATGAATTTCATAGAGCGCATTGGCATGAAGGCAAATTGTTCTATAAAGGTAAAGTTGTAATTGAAAAAGAATTAGCCGTTTAAAGTCGGATGATAAAAATTGCGGTAGATGCTATGGGTGGCGATTTTGCCCCAAAAGTAGTGATAGAAGGTGCCATTCAAGCTCGAAAAGAACTTGGAAGTGATGTTGCTATTATACTTTTTGGACAGGAAGAAATCATAAAACCTGTACTTGCCTCCTACGGAATGTCGGAGTCTATAATTCCTATTGTTCATGCAGATGAAGTAATCGGTATGGAAGAGCATGCAACTTCCGCAATAAAATCAAAACAAAATTCATCCATAGTCAAAGGAATTGGTGCGGTTGCCCAAGGAAAAGTGGATGTATTTGCAAGTGCTGGAAACACAGGGGCAATGATGGTTGGTTCGGTTTTTATTCTTAAAACCATTGAAGGCGTTCTCAGACCTGGAATTGCAGGCTTTTTGCCTAAAGAAAAAGGAAATTGTTATAGAATTACCTTAGACGTGGGTGCAAATGCGGAATGTAAACCCGAAGTTTTGGCTCAATTTGCTGAAATAGGCTCTATT
Organism: Cytophagales bacterium; assembly: GCA_004294265.1. Classification (GTDB taxonomy): domain Bacteria; phylum Bacteroidota; class Bacteroidia; order Cytophagales; family UBA9547; genus REAG01. The sequence goes on from REAG01000134.1 coordinate 11,167, forward strand.
ATAACCAAACATTTATATAAAATTGATAGTCCGAGAGTAGGTTTGATGAACTTAGGAACGGAAGAAGGAAAAGGAAATACCATCACTCAAGCTGCCTACTCTCTAATTAAAGAAAATAATAGAGTAAATTTTATTGGTAATATCGAAGGTAGAAATGTTTTTGATGATACCTGTGATGTTATTATTTCTGATGGATTTGTTGGAAATGTGATGTTGAAAATGGGAGAATCTATTTATCCGTTTTTAAAAGCGAGAGGTTTTGTAGATGAGTTTGTAGAACTTTTCAATTGGGAAAATGTAGGCGGAAGTCCTATTGTTGGTATCAATGGAAATGTAGTGATAGGCCATGGTGCTTCAAATGCAAAAGCTATTAAAAATATGATAAAAGTTTCACTAGATTTGGCAAAAGCCGATTTAGTAAATCAAATAAGAAATTCCTTAGGTAAATAAAATATTTATCCTATTATAAAATGATGGTAAAATAAAAATTTTACTATTTCAAATTAATACAAAAGCTTATACATGAGTCATATAAGAGCTGTAATCAAAGGTGTGGGCGGATATGTTCCTGAATATATTCTTACCAATCAAGAACTCGAAAAAAAGGTTGATACCAATGACGAGTGGATTACTTCACGTACAGGAATTAAGGAACGAAGAATCTTGAAAGGCAAAGACCAAGGTACTTCAGCTATGGCTGTTAAAGCTGTACAAGAGCTACTTGAAAAGACAAATACAAATCCAGAAGACATAGATTTTATACTTTGCTCAACCATTACTCCTGATTATCTTTGTCCTGTTACCTCCAATTTAATTTGCGATATGGTGGGAGCAAAAAATGCTTTTAGTTTTGACTTAATGGCAGCTTGCTCTGGTTTTTTGTTTGCCCTCTCTACAGGAGCAAATTTTATTGAATCAGGTAGATATAAAAAAGGAATTATCATCGGTGCAGATAAAATGTCGAGTATTGTAAACTACGAAGATAGAAATACTTGCATACTTTTTGGAGATGGTGCCGGTTGTGCTTTGATAGAAGCCGAAGAAAACTCTTCTTACGGAATTATTGATATGGCAATGCGAACGGATGGTTCGGGTTTAAATTATCTTAATATTCGTGGTGGCGGAAGCCGATTACCACCTCAAGAATATAAATTTGACGATAAAGAAATCCATAAAAAGTTTTTTATTCACCAAGAAGGTGCAACCGTTTTTAAAACTGCTGTAACCCGAATGGCTGATATTTCGGCTTTTATAATGGAAAAAAATAATTTAAAAGGCGAAGATATTCAATGGTTGGTGCCTCATCAAGCCAATAAACGCATTATTGATGCCACTGCAGATCGAATGGGAATTGGTCCTGAAAAAGTTACTCTGAATATCGAAAAATATGGCAATACAACGAACGGAACTTTGCCACTTTGCTTTTGGGATTTTGAAAAGAAATTCAAAAAAGGTGATAATATCATTTTAGCGGCTTTTGGTGGCGGTTTTACTTGGGGAAGTATGTATCTTAAATGGGCTTACGATACAAAATAATTATAACATATAACTAGAAATATTACAATTTTGGCAAATACTTCAGATTTTAGAATGGGCTTATGTTTAAATCACGAAAATGGTGATTTAGTACAAATAATTGATTTTCAGCACGTAAAACCTGGAAAAGGTGGAGCTTTTGTTCGTACCAAATTCAAAAGTTTGAAAACTGGCAAAATTTATGAACATACTTTTAATGCTGGCGAAAAAGTTGATACTGCAAGAGTGGTTACACAAGAATACCAATATCTTTATAAAGAAGATACTGGCTATGTTTTTATGCACAACGAAACTTTTGATCAAGTAACTATTGATGAAAAATTGGTAACAGGTTATCAGTTTATGAAAGAAGGACAATTATGTTTGATTCAATTTCATGAAGAAACCGAAACGGCTTTATCTTGCGAACTTCCCTCGTTTGTAAACTTAATGATTACATATTCGGAACCTGCTGTAAAAGGAAATACGGCTACAAATGCTATGAAAAAAGCGGTTTTAGAAACAGGAGCCGAAATATTAGTTCCAATGTTTGTAGATCAAGATGAGTTGATTAAAATTGACACCCGAGATGGTGGAAAATATGTAGAAAGAGTTAAGGTGAAATAAATATTAATAATTAAAATATAAAAATATTACTAAAGATGAAACCGAAAGAAATACAAGAGATATTAGAATTTATTGCCACTTCTGGACTCGAAGAAGTTAATATTGAGATGGAAAATGTTAAGATAACAACAAAAAAATCTTACCAGCCAACGGCTGTTGTTGCAGCTGCTCCTCAAATGATAGCTCCAATGCAAGCTCCTGTGGCGGCTCAGGTTCAACAAATTGCAGAACCTGTTGCTCCAACGCCCGCAGTACAAGCAGAAGGAAATTATAAAGTAATAAAATCGCCAATGATTGGTACTTTTTATCGTTCATCAGGTCCTAATGAAGATGCTTTTGTTAATGTAGGTGATTCTGTTAGTAAAGGAACCACAGTTTGTATTATTGAAGCCATGAAACTTTTTAATGAAATTGAATCTGAAATTTCAGGTAAGATTATTAAAATATTAGTTCAAGATTCTACACCTGTAGAATATGATCAACCTTTATTTTATATTGAAGCATAAATTATTTAAACAAACTATAAATATTGAAATTTATAGTTTGCTTTTTTTAAATTTTACAATTATTTATTTTTTGAAAAAGAAATTAATCTTAATTACATAATTTAGATTAATTTTGTTTTTATATGGCAAATAAGTTTGAAAACAGGAAAGTAGTTGATTCAGTAGATAAAAAGAAAATTACTTTTGAAAGATTAAGTGCAACCAAAGTTTTTTGGAAATTTATAAAACCACATAGATTTTTATTCGTTGCAGGTTTGGTCTTTCTGGTTTTATCAAGTGGAACAATGCTAATTTTTCCTTATTTTATGGGAAAATTAGTAGATTCTGCTTTACTTATTTCTTCTAATAATCAAGGCTTTTCTATCAATCAAGTATCTTTAATTTTATTGGTTGTATTGATATTTCAATCAATTTTTTCATTTTTGAGAATTTATTTTTTTACAAAAATTAGCGAATCGGCAGTGGCGGATATTCGTTCTTCTCTTTTTAATAAGCTCTTAAAATTACCAATGTATTTTTATGAAAAAAATAGAGTAGGGGAGTTAAATAGTCGTATGTCATCCGATGTTTCTCAAATTGCAGATGTACTTTCGTTTACTTTAGCGGAGTTTTTTAGAGGTATTTCGGTTTTAATTGTGGGTTCAATAATTTTACTATTTACTTCTACAAAACTTACTTTATTTATGTTACTTACTTTTCCTATTATTATAATTTCGGCAATTATTTTTGGAAAATATATTCGCAAACAATCTAAAAATACGCAAGATTTGTTGGCAAACTCAAATATAATTGTAGAAGAAAGTTTACAAAATATTGCTACCATAAAAAGTTTTACTAACGAAAATTACGAATCTGAAAGATATAGTTTTTCAATGCAAAAAGTAGTTCAAAGTGCTTTAAAAACTGCAAAAAACCGAGGTTTTTTTATTTCTTTTGTCATATTTACGGTTTTTGGCGGAATAGTTTTGGTAATGTGGTATGGTGCTAATTTAGTTAAACAAGGACAAATTTCTGTGGGTGATTTAACTTCTTTTATTCTTTACACTTCGTTTATTGGTGCTTCTGTGGCTGGTTTGGGCGATATTTACAGTCAATTACAAAAAACTGTTGGTGCATCTGAAAGAATTAGAGAAATTTTGGAAGAGAAAACCGAATTATTTGATTCAAATAAAAATATCAATCATACTATAAAAGGTAATATTTCATTTGAAAATGTTTCTTTTTCATATCCATCCAGAAAAGATGTCGAAGTTATAAAAAATATAAACTTTAATATACAATCAGGACAAAAAATTGCACTTGTTGGTAAAAGTGGTGCTGGAAAATCAACGATTGTGCAGCTTTTGATGCGTTTTCACACCATCAATCAAGGACAAATTTTGATAGATAACATTCCAATTTCTGATTTAGATTTACATATTTTAAGAAGTAAAATTGGAATTGTACCACAAGAAATTTTACTTTTTGGAGGAACAATTCGTGAAAATATTGCTTATGGAAATACTTTAGCTTCTGAATTAGAAATTTTTGAAGCAGCTAGATTAGCTTATGCAAACGAATTTATTGAAAAATTACCTGAAGGAATGGATACTTTAGTTGGCGAAAGAGGTATAAAACTTTCGGGCGGACAACGACAGAGAATAGCTATTGCGAGAGCGATTTTGAAAAATCCGCCCATTTTAGTTTTGGATGAAGCCACAAGTGCTCTGGATTCAAATTCCGAAAAAATGGTGCAATCAGCTTTGCAAAATTTAATGAAAAATAGAACCACTTTAATTATTGCTCACAGGCTTTCTACTGTGCAAGATGCTGATGCCATTTTTGTGCTAAAAGATGGTCAAATTTCTGAAAAAGGAACGCATAACGACCTAATTTCAATCAAAGAAAGTCTTTATTTAGAACTATATAATAATCAAGATTTATATACTATTATTACTTAAAATTATTTATTAAATGAAATTATTTACTTTAGACAAGATTTTAAAATTTATTATTGGCGAATTAATAGGGCGTTTTATAGCTTTTGCGGTGGCTTTATGGTGTAGTAAATTGTTTACACATTATTCTTACGAAAAGAAAAGTATTAAAAATTTGTTTGGATTAGCCAAAAGAAAAAAAATAGTTGTAAATGAAATGCCTGAATGGGTTCAAATACTCACAATAGCTGTGATTGGATTTATAGTGATGGAAACTATCAATTATATTTTAGAATTACCAAAAGTTAGAAATGCAATTAATATTGGAGTTGATAGATTTTTGATTTTTATAAAGATAAAAAAGAATATAGAAAACGAAAAATCAGATTTAGATATAAATTCTAATAGCTGAAATATTTTTATCACTTTTTTAAAAAAAAACAACATTTATTATATTATTTTCGTAAATTAAATTTCAAATTATATAAAATTATGTGGGGTAAATTATTTCAAAGATTTTTAAATATATTTAAAGCAAAGGCAAATGATGCTTTAGATAGAGCCGAAGATCCCGTTCAGATGATGAAATTAGCCATTGCTGAAATGGAACTATCCATCAAAAATTCGACCGAAGCACTTGCAAAAGCTATGGGAAATGGCAAACAGTTGAAAAATAAATTAGATGAATTAAACAAAGAAGCCCTCGGTTGGTATGGAAAAGCAACGCAAGCCATAAAAACTGGTAACGATGATTTAGGTAAGAAAGCCTTAGAAAAAAAATCTTTATTGGATGGACAAATTGAGCAATATCAAGGTATGGTTGAACATTCTAACAAAACGGTTGATCAATTAAAAGTTCAACTGGATAGGATGAAAACCAAGTTGGATGAGGCAAAATCTAAAGAATCAATTTTGACAGCAAAAGTCCAAAATGCCAAAGCACACAAAGAAATTGGTGCTCAATTAGGAGGAATTGGAGATTCACCTTTGGCTGACTTTAAAAAGTATGAAGATAAAATTAATAAGCTAGAAGCCGAAGCCGAAGCCTATACTGAATTATCGGAACATACAGGAAAATTAGATAGAGAATTTGAAGTTTTATTAACTGATAGCAAAGTTGTTGGCGAGTTTGATGCCATTAAAGCAGATTTATTAGCTTTAGAAGAAAGAAAAAAGAATGAGGAGCTAGAAAAGAAAGATAAAAAAATAGCACAACATTTTAATGAAACTCAAAAGTTAAATTCTGCTCCAAAACCAATACAATTGGCTCAAAATACAGAAGATAAACAGAAAATGATTGATAATTTCTTTAAAAAAGATTAAAATAATTCTTTATTTTAAATTATAAAATCCTATTGAATTTACTTACTGCGTAAATTTTAATAGGATTTTTTATTTTTTTAAAATTATTATTTGTAATTAATCTAAATAAAAATAACTTTGCATAAAATATTATTTATAATTAATTTAAACTTAAAAAAAATGAGAAAAATACTGTATTTATCGACCGCATTAGCGTTTGTTGCATGTAAAAAAGAAAACATTCAACCAAAGGATTCTGAAAAGAAACCACTCGTAATTGCCTCTACGTATGATGATAGAAATTATAGTTCAAATTCTACTATCGAGCAAAGTGTAATTTTTAATTTGAGAGCTTTGGTAAATGAAATTAAAAGAGGTAGAAATAGTGCAAATACTTTGTCATATAGCACTTTAAATGGTTTATATTCTACTGGAGTAAATAATATTAAAAGCATTACTACTTCCTATTACGACCCTAAAATTCCTATTTTCTTACAACAAATTGCAGATGCATCTGGCAATATTTATACACCAACCAGTACAATTACAGGAAAAGGTGGGGTTTATGACGGAGCAAGCGGAACTTCCTATTTATTTAATGAATATGGGCTTGAACCTGAACAAATGGTAGAAAAAGCTTTGTTTGCAGCGGCACTTTACAATCATTTTTTAACTTTGTCAAAAGGTACAGTTGATGAAGCAACAGTAGATAAAATGCTTTGTATTTATGGAGCTAATCCAAAATTTACAAACGGAAATTCTACGGTTACGGGTGGAGATGTTTATGTGGCAAATTATGCAGCTAGACGGACAAGTTTAGATGATAACAATGGAATTTATTTTCGTATAAAAAATGATTTCTTGAAATTGCAGTCAGCTGTTAAGGCAGGAAGTGAATATAATTTTGAGAAAAATGAGGCTATAAGTTCAATAAAAACAAATTGGGAAAAAGCAATTGGTGCAACCTGTATTAATTATTGCATTGATGCTACAAATAAACTTTCTGCAACTTCAGTTACTTCTGGAAATATGTCTGCTGCTTTGCACGCTTTAAGTGAAATAGCGGGTTTTATTCATGGATATAAAAATATTTCAGCCACAGATAAAATTATTACTGATGCACAAATAGACGAAATTCTTGTTCTTTTGGAAGCACCACATAATGGAAATGCAGCATTTTATAAATATCAAACCGAAACTTTCAATAAAGTTACCAATGATATTAAAAGTATTAAAGATAAACTTACTTTAATTTACGGATTTAATATTTCTGAAGTAAGTGGATTTAGTAATAATTGGTTGAATGTTCAAAGAGGTAGGTAGTTTTTTTATTAAAATATTACTAATTATTAACATAAATTTAACCCAAAATAGTTGCATTTAAGGGTTGAATCCTGCAATTGAAATACTTTTCATAAAAATTATTATATTTTATCCAAAAATATACAAATTCAATTACATTTCAAAATTTATAATCCAATATAAAAGTTACTTTTTTAATAAATTTTCACAAAAAAATCTATTACGCATTCATTTTAATTTGTAATTTTGAAATACAAATAAAAATAAATCAAAAACAAAAAGAAGAACTAGGTAAATACTTATTAGACATTTCCAAATTTGTGTTTGCAGGGGTGTTTTTAATCAAATTATTAGACACAAATAGTTTAGAAAAACTTATTGTACTATCTGGCGGAATAGTTGGCACATTAACTTTTCTTATAGTAGGAATAAAATTACTTAAAAATTAAAAAAATGACACTAGGATATATTTACATTGGAATTGCGGTAATAGGAATAGCACTCTTAATTTGGGTAAATACACTACCTGAAAACGAAGAAACGCCTGCTCAATAAATAAAAATAGCATACAAAAGGTAGTTGTACTATAGCATTTTTTTGTTAAATTTTATAAGTTGCTGCAAAAGTATTTCTTTAAATTATTCATTTCCTAATTTAAATTTTTTTTGCAGTTTCCCAATAAATATCCATTTCTTCTAATGTCATATTTTGTAAGATTTTACCATCTTTTTTAGATTCAGATTCTAAAAAATTAAATCTTTTGATGAATTTTTGATTGGTAGATTCCAACGCATTTTCAGGATTTATTCCTATAAAACGAGCGTAATTGATAAGTGAAAATAGTAAATCGCCAAACTCAGATTCCATATTTTTAATGTTTTGATTTTCGGCAAATTCCTCTTCTTTAAATTCGTTGAGTTCTTCTTCAACTTTTTTCCAAACATCTCTTCTATTATCCCAATCAAAACCAGCAGAACGAGCTTTTTCTTGAATTCTTATGGCTTTTACCAAAGCGGGAAGTGAAGCAGGAACGCCTGAAAGTATAGATGAATTTCCTCCCTTTTCAGTAAGTTTTATTTGTTCCCAGTTTCTTTTTACGTCCTCTTCGTTTTCAACTTTTACATCAGCGTAGATATGCGGATGCCTGTGGATTAATTTTTCGCATTGAGCATTTAAAACATCTGCAATATCAAAATGATTGTTTTCGGAAGCTATTTTTGAGTAAAAAACTAAATGTAACATAACATCGCCAATTTCCTTTTTTACTTCTTCTGTATTAGAATTTATGATGGCATCTGAAAGTTCATAAACCTCTTCAATGGTAAGATAACGCAAACTTTCCATTGTTTGTTTTTTATCCCAAGGACATTTTTCACGAAGCTCATCCATGATTTTTAAAAGGCGTTCAAAGGCATCTTTTTTATCTAATATTGAATTCACTTTTCGTAAGTTTAAGAATTTATAATGTATTTAAAGTAGTATAATTTACTCAACTTTTGGCAAATCAGCCATAATTTTATCGGCAACTTTTTGCATATTATCCGCTAAAATTTTCTGAATTTGGTTCGTATTTGAATTATAATCTACATAAACCCTATTGCCGGAAATCTGTTTTCCAGTTTTATCAAAAATAGAATAATGAATGGTCAATCCTCTTTCGTAATTCAGAGTTGCTCTATCCAAACAATTTTCATAGTTTGTTTTAACTTCAAATTGATTGACAAAAACGTAATAATCTATAAAATATTTATTATTAAAAAAAGTATAAAAATCGTTATTCCTTACCCTTACGCCAAAATATTTTTTTGTATCAGTAGCTTGTGATGCTCTTGAATTTTCGCCAATATTTATTTGCGAAATTCCTCTTTGTTGTTTCCCAATTCCTTTTACATTTTTGTTTTCAACGGTCTGCGTAACGGCATTTGGACTGAAAAGCACATCTTGGTAACTGTAAGAAACTGAATTATAAACACGATTCAAATCAGTAATAGAATCTTTGGCTTTTCCTCCTAAAAGATTCACGGTTTCATAGCCTGGCGGCTCCAAAAGTGCATTTAATCTACGTCTGAATGCTTGTCTAACTTTTATTCTATTCATCTTTGAACCAGCTGCAATTTCATCATCGGCATCTGAAAAGTATAAATAAGGATCAAATGGAATAATTAATATTTTTTTCTTTTGATTATTATATTCAATAGGAGTGCTTGGAATTGCGTCAGCATCTGAATCTGATTCTTGAACTTCGGTAGTAGCTTTTTTTGTTTCATTTTTGTCGGTATTTATTACTAATTCTTCTTTTTTTGTTGCTACAACAGGCTCAGTTTTTTGACTTGAAATTTGATTTTTAACTTCCTTTTTAGGTGCTTTTATCAAATCATTAACAATAATTTTTTGCCCTGCTTTAAGTTGAACTTTATTTATTTTCAAAAGCTCATCTACACTAATATTGTATTTTTTTGATAAAGAAGAGTAAGTTTCGCCTGATTGAATGATATGCAAAACGCCATTTTCTGTTAAAGTATCGCTTGAATTTATATTTGAAGTCGGCATCACAATAGTTGCTTTTTCGGTTGGTTTGGGTGCTAAACCAGTTTCTAAATTGTAAGGAATATTGATAATTTGCCCAGTTTTTAACCCAAATTCAAGTTCGGGATTAATATCCATTAAATCAGAAACTGAAGTTTTATATTTCGTTGAAATCCGATAAATCGTTTCTCCAGGTGAAACCATATAACGTAAATAAAGCTTTCCGTTCAGTTTTGCAACACCGACTGAGTCTTGAACTGACGAAAAAGACTTTAAACTTAGTAATATAATAAAAAAATAAATGCCTATTCTTTTCATTTGTTAAATATTTATTTTGCAATTTATATATATCATATTTTAAAATTGGTTATGTGGAAAATAAAAAGTATTAATTTTGGATAAATGTTAATAAAAAATATTTTTGATAAAAATTAGTAGCTTTTTTTTGCTTAATGATTATTTTTGTAAAAATTATATATCTTTAAATACAATTAAAATGATTTTTAATAAAGTAATTTAGAAATAAATAAATAATTTTAATTTTTAAATGAAATCAAGAATAATTACACTTTTAATTTTATTTTCACTTCGTATTTTTGCAGAAAAAATAGATAATAATTCAGAAACTTGGTTTCAAATTTTTGCAAATGCTAAATTAACTTATAAATGGAGCATTGCAACAGATTTTGGTATGAGAAGACAATATCAATTTTTAAATGAGCATTTTCAAGCATTTGCAAGGGCTGGCGTTGTTCGTCAATTTGGCTCCAATTCGCTCACTTTAGGATATAGTTTTTTTGAAACTGATAAAAATCCTGAGCATAGATTATACCAATTTTTCGTAATTCCTCAAACTTTTGGCATCATTCAATTAAGGCATCGCTACCGATTTGAACAAAGATGGAGAAGTCAACCCGAAATAGATTCTTATGTTTTTAACTATAGATTTGGGTATCAAGTTTCAATAAATATACCTTTGAAAGGACGTAAAATAATACCGAAAACTCCATTTTTAATACTTCAAGACGAGCTTTTTGTGAATTGGGGCAAATCTGTTCGTAATAATTTCTTTGATCAAAACCGAATTTTAGCTGGGTTTGGTTATCAATTTACCAACTATTTAACTGCAAATATTGGTTATCAGTATAGTTTTGTGCAACGAGCCACACCCGAAACTTTCAATCATATTCATGCCATACGCATAAATGTGATTTTTAATTTTGATTTAAGAAAAAAAGAAATAGAAACTGAAACTGTAAAGTAATATTTAATATTATATTGAGTCCACTAAATATAATATTAAATTTTTAGAAAACCCCTTTCTTATTTCCCCAATGGGGAAAAGTTAAAAAGGAATTTTAATTATTTATTGGACTTTATATAATTATTTTAAAAAATAGTTTTACCTGTATAATTCACAAACAGTTCTAATGCTTTTGTTCCAATGTAAGAATTTCCAGAATCACTCAATTCAGGCGACCACACACAAATTGCCATTTCGCCAGGAACAATGGCAATAATTCCACCGCCAACCCCACTTTTTGAAGGTAATCCAACCGAATAAGCAAACTCGCCTACATAATCATACATCCCGCAAGTTAGCATGAGTGCGTTTATTCGATCTGAATTTCTTTTAGAAATAATCCGTTCGCCTGTGCTTGGAGCAACTCCATCATTTGCCAAAAAAAGTAAGGATTTTGATAAATTTAAGCAACTCATGGCAATCGAACATTGATTAAAATAAACATCTAAAACCACTCTCACTTGGTTATGAATATTTCCAAAACTTTTCATAAAATAACCCATTGCTAGGTTTCTATTTCCAGTTTCTCGTTCAGATTGAGCCAAAATTTCATCAAAACTAACCTTTGATTTAGCTAGTTTATTTACAAAATTTAATATTTCAGCTTTAGGATTTTCAAAGTGAGAAGTAAGAATATCTGTAATTACGTGAGCTCCAGCATTTATAAATGGATTTCTAGGAATACCGTTTTCGTGTTCTAATTGAACAAGGGAGTTGAATTTACTCCCAGAAGGTTCTCTTCCGACCCTCTTCCAAATGGAATCTTTTTCTAGAGTCATAGCCAAAGCTAAAGTAAAAACTTTAGAAATACTTTGAATAGAAAATAATTCTTTTGAGTCGCCAATTTCAAATACATTACCTTTTATGGTATGAATTGACATTCCAAATTTTTTTGGATTTACATTTGCTAATGCAGGAATGTAGTCTGCCACTTTTCCTTTTCCAAAATAGGGTTGAATATCTTTTTGGATTTGTTCTAAAATTGAAGAATAATTCATTCAAAAACTTCTTTAAAATATTTTAAAATACCTATTTTTTAAATAAGTGCTTTCCAAATTAAATCTTTTAATTCATCTATATTTTGATTTGCAACTGCCGAAAGAAATATATGAGGAACTTTTTTAGGGAGCGTTTTTTTAATTTCTAAAGTTAATTCTTCATCTAGCATATCAGATTTAGAAATTGCTAAAATACGCTTTTTCTTTAGCAATTCAGGATTATATTTTTTGAGTTCTTTTTCTAAAATTTTATATTCTTTCACAATATCTTTGCTATCGGCAGAAACCATAAAAAGTAAGATAGAATTTCTTTCAATATGTCTTAAAAACCTCACTCCCAAGCCTTTACCATCAGCAGCACCTTCAATAATGCCAGGAATATCTGCCATTACAAAAGATTGATTTGAACGATAGCCAACTACACCCAAGTTAGGTACTAAAGTAGTAAAAGGATAATCTGCAATTTCGGGCTTTGCTGCCGAAACAACGGATAAAAGAGTAGATTTTCCAGCGTTAGGAAAGCCAACAAGACCTACATCTGCCAATAATTTTAGTTCTAAAATTACCCATCCCTCCTGACAAGGAATTCCCGCTTGGGCATATCGAGGCGTTTGATTTGTTGGAGATTTGAAATAATCATTTCCAAAACCACCTTTACCGCCTTTCATCAAAATTATTTCTTGTCCGTCTTCATTGATTTCAAATAAAATTTCTGAAGTTTCGGCATTTCGAGCCACAGTTCCTAATGGTACTTCTAATATAATATCATTAGCATCTCTGCCACTCATACAATCACCTTTTCCTCCAAAACCGTTTTCGGCATGAATGTGTTTTCTATATTTTAAATGCAGTAAAGTCCAAACTTGCGTTGTTCCTTTTAAAATAATATGACCACCTCTTCCGCCATTTCCACCATCGGGACCGCCTTTTTCTTTAAATTTAGCTCTTATAAAATGAACTGCACCTGCACCACCGTTGCCCGAACGGCAAAAAATCTTAACGTAATCTATGAAATTTGGATTTGACAAAACTGCAATATTTAAGCCATTGTATTTAATTTTTCTTTTTTAAAATACAATTTGAATACAAAAATAGTTTTTTTATTTCAATTTTAATGTAACTTATTAATTTTACAAGTACTTTAATTTTATTTTTGTAATAATTTTATTTTTTAAATTAAAATATTATAAAAAAAAGCAAATATTTTAATCTAACTATTTTGATTTTTATAGCCAAAATTTACTAAATAAATACCAATCATGGTAATTATTAGAGATAAAATAGTTTTTACTCCAAAATCTTCTCCATGAAAAATTGTTCCTAAAGACATAGCAACAATTACGTTGGCATAGCCATTTACTGAAATTATTGTAGTGGGTAATTTGCTTACAGCATAAAAGTAACTTCCAAAGCCAACAATCGAACCAAAAATTATGAGATAAACTATGGATAAAATCCCATTTTGCGTAAATTTAAGGTTATCGTAGTCTTCAAAAAAGTATGAAAATAGTATAACAAAAAATCCTATCATAATCATTTGTAAACCAACGGAATACAAAGGTGAGATATCTAATTTTATTTTTTTTGTAAAAATAGTTCCCAAAGCCCATGCAATGTTGGCAATAACTGTTAGGATAATTCCAAATGTATAACTTGTATTTGAAAGTAAATAAATATTATCACTAAAAATCAATACAGTTCCTATCAATCCTAGTAATAATCCTAACAAACTATATTTATTAATAGGTTCGTTGTTTTTCATTATAACATTGAATATGAGCATATAAAATGGAACAAAACAACATAACAAAGAAGTTAATCCACTTGGAATATAAACCTCTGCCCATGTTACGAAACAATTTGCAAATACAAGTAATAATAATCCAATAAAAAATAATTTAATAAGTATATCAAAAGTGGGAATTTTTGCTTTTTTATAAAAAATAAAAAAACTAGTAATCAAAATTCCAGCGACAAAATGCCTAATTCCTGCAAATAAAAATGGTGGAATTAGTTCAACGCCAATCCGAATAAAAAAATAAGTTGTTCCCCAAAAAAAGCAGGCACAAATTAAACAAATATAAGCTGTTCTTTTATTATCCATGATTTTATTTCAAGTTAATAATAAACTATTTTATTACAATAATTATAAATAAGTTCCATAAAATAACAATAAAATAAATTATTTAAAATCGATCCACGCATTTTTATTTGGTGTAGGAGCAATTACAGTAATTTTTTCGTTTTTTATAGGATGTAAAAATGTACAAGAATATGAATGTAAACATATGCTTGCATCCGTATTTGGAATGGGAGCACCATATTTTAAATCGCCCACTATTGTGCTACCAATTTTGGACAATTGAGCCCTAATTTGATGAAATCTGCCAGTTTTTAATGTTACTTCTAATAAATGTTGTCTTTCAAAAGTAGAGATATACTGAAAATAAAGTTCTGCTCTTTGACTATTTCTTACTTCTTTGGTATAAACCATGGCGTATAATTTCTGTGTATTTTTTACAAGCCAATGAACTAAAGTATCAGTATCGCTTTTAGGTTTATTCAGCACAATCGCAAGGTATTTTTTTTCAATATTTTCGTGTTCTCTGAAAAGTTCGTTCATACGAACAAGTGCTTTTGAAGTTTTTGCAAAAATCACTAAGCCACTTACGGGTCTGTCGAGTCTGTGAATAACGCCACAAAAAACATTGCCAGGTTTATTATATTTGTGTGCTAGGTATTTTTTTACTTCTTCCACCAATGGAATATCTCCTGTCTGATCAGACTGAACCAACATTCCTGATTTTTTATTTATTATAATGAGATGGTTATCTTCAAAAATAACATCTTCTGAAGTAACTGAGAAGTTTAAGAGTTGCAAATTTAAAAATTAAGCTACTAAATTTACGGCAGTAATGTTTCTTACACTTGGCACAGCTTTGCGAATAGTATCTTCAATACCTGCTTTCATTGTCATTGTGCTCATTGGGCAAGAAACACAAGCTCCCTCTAGTTCAAGAGTTACATCCATTTCTGGGCTAATGTCAAGTAATTTAACATTTCCGCCATCAGCTTCTAAATACGGACGCACTTTATTGAGTGCATTTTCAATTATCTCTCTAACTTGTGACATGATATTTTTTTTGCAAATTTAGTTAAAAAAATTATTTATTCAATATTTTTTTCGAGTAGGAATATTGGATTAACTATATAAAAAATTATTTCTTTACAATAACGGTTCTGCTACTCACAATTCCGGCACTAATAAAAAATAACAAATAATCTTCGATGTTGAACCTTGAATCTATGGTGTAGTTTTTTAAACTGTCTGAATATAATTTTGTATCAACTTCACTAATTCTATTACCTATTAAATAATAAGATTTACCACGAGAAAATTCAGTTGTACCTCCTTTTCCTACTACTGTTGTGTTAATATAACATGATTGTAAGTATAGTAATGGATGTAGAATAGCAATTAGAATCAATTTTTTATTAAGTTTTTTCATTTTTGATTTATATTTATAAAAACAAAAGGATTTACAAATTTGTAAATCCTTTTGTTTTTATAAATTAGATTCCTTTAGTTTTTTTTACCTCCAAAAAGAACAAAGCCTAAACCAAGATTTAAAGAACTTATACCACCTGAAGCTACTGCTTGTGTATAATCAGCGGCTATTCTTATGAACTTCCATTGAAAGCCAGCTATTGCTTGAAGTCCTAATCCAGCACCTGCAGTTGCTTCTAATGTTGTAGCGGTAGCTGCTAAACCTGCACCAGCAACATATCCTAATCCTGCACCAACAAAAGGTCTGAAGTCTTGATAGCCATTAACAAATCTATAGTCACCAGTTAAAAAATATCCACCGGTTAAACCAATTGAAGAGGTAGAAGCATATATTGCACCTTGCCATCGTACACCAACTTGAATTTTATCAGTTACATTTGCTCTTAAAGCGGCATGAAAACCTGGTCCAGCACTAAGTCCTGTCAAAAAACAGGGCAAACGCATTTAAGATAAATAATTATTTTTAAATTAAAATATTACTTAAATTAAGCCCATTAGTTTTTCTCTTTCCATTCCATTAAGCAAAGCC
>REAG01000224.1 GCA_004294265.1 Cytophagales bacterium
ATGCTTTTCTCCAATTCAACATCGCATTCTTCAATCTTCTTGCAAAAAGTATCGTAAAGACTCAAACTGGATTTAAGCTCAAAAAGCAAATCTTCTCTCCAGTTTCCTTTCAATGCCTTGGCTATTTCTTCCTTGCTCTTTTTTACACTATAGTTTGCTAAACTAGCAAGAACTTCTGGATTCCTTTCCCCAGCAAGTATGGACTCAATGATTGTTCTTCCGGATAAGCCCATGATGTCATTGAGTACCACATCGAGTCTTATGTTCATTAATGTCATCGCTTTTTGCATCTTATTGATGTATTTGGAGCAATGCCCAATCAAGTGCTGTCTATGGCTATAGTAGGTTCGGAGCGGTGCGATACTTTCAGAAGGCAGAAAGCTACCACTCAACAAGCCTAATGAATGCAGTTTCTGTATCCATAAACAATCTAATACATCCGTTTTTTTTCCTTTAACATTCTTGGATTGATTGCCATTAATGAGTTCTACTGTAAATCCCGCTCGTTGCAAAGCATCAAAGAGTGTTTGCCAATAAGGTCCAGTACTTTCCATTGCAATATGGGTTATCTCACAGGCTCGAAAGTGTATAATTAGTTTTTCATGGTCTTCTGTATATACGCCAAACTCTTTTACTTCTGACAATAGTTGGCTTACTGCAACTTTGTGAAACCTCGAACCTACATCAATACCTGCACAATGGGGGTGAATAATTTGCATTGCTAATTCTTTCATCTTTTCTGTTTTTTTTGTGATTAATAAAAAAAACTTTCAGGGAATGTATATTTTTGCTAAAGAATAAACTGTACGGGATTTCTCCAAAGAGAATCACCAATTAAATCAACAAAGGTCGAAGCGACAACTGCTACTTTTACATCCCAGCCAGAAACTTGTTAGGAATATCAATTTCCCATTAACGTAATAGGCTTCTTCTGAAAATTTGCAGAATGATAGGTATTTTAAGTTGTATATGGAAATCAATTCCTAAAATCGCTGGAAACTTGTCGAACAGCTGGAATCCGTCGAACAGCTGGTTCGTTATATTTTGGCTTTGCCTTAAATTAAAATTTATTTTTAAAATTTTATTTAATATTTTTTTAAATAGAAGATTGGATATTTCTTTTAATGTTTATTTTTTTACTATATTATGCCATAATTATCTTTAACTTCTTTTTTCAATTTTAAATCAATAATTATAATGTAACTTGCAACTTAATTGAATTGCAATTATGGAAATTAAATCAGCTAAGTTTTTACTTAGCAACACCGATGTAAGCAAATGTCCGACTGCAATATTGCCCGAATATGCCTTTATTGGGCGTTCTAATGTCGGAAAATCATCTTTAATTAATATGCTTTGCAATATTAAAGGATTAGCAAAAACTTCTTCTACACCAGGAAAAACCGAATTAATAAACCATTTTGAAATCAACGAAAAATGGTATTTAGTTGATTTACCAGGCTATGGATTTGCTCGAAAAAGTAAAACTACTCTTGAGGGATTTAGTAAGTTAATTAAAAATTATTTTTTGGACAGAGAAATGCTTACTTGCACTTTTGTATTGATAGACAGCCGACTCCCACCCCAAAAAATTGACATAGATTTTATTCGCTGGCTTGGTTCAAATTGCGTACCTTTTGTGTTGGCTTTTACAAAAACCGACAAACAAAATGAACTTAAAACAAGTGTAAACATAGAATCTTTTAAAAATGAATTGTTTAAAGAGTGGGAAGAACTACCAAGAATATTCATTACAAGTGCTGAAAAAAAAATTGGTAGAGAGGAAATTTTAAATTATATTAGAGAAATAAATTTAGGTTTAAAAAATTAATTTATTTTATAATATTACTAAAAATATATTTCTGAATAAATTTAAGAATAAGTTTTTTAAAATTTTAGAATTTAAAATTTTAGTTTTTTATTGATAAAATAACTACAAAAAATAAAATTATTTTTTTTAAAAACAAATTGTAAGATTGATTTCAATAATGTAGTTTTGCAACCATATAATATCAAATAAGTATTGGAAAATTTTGTTGTATCAGCCCGAAAATATCGCCCATCCACTTTCGACACAGTGGTTGGTCAGGGACATATTACAACAACTTTAAAAAATGCCATAAAAAATAACCATTTAGCACAAGCATTTTTATTTTGCGGACCCAGAGGCGTAGGAAAAACTACTTGTGCTAGAATTTTAGCAAAAACCATTAACTGTACCAATGTAACTTCCGATTTTGAAGCCTGCGGAAAATGTTCTTCTTGTGTAAGTTTTCAGCAGAATGCTTCCTTTAATGTACATGAATTAGATGCAGCATCAAATAATTCTGTTGATGATATTAGGAATTTGGTTGATCAAGTTCGATACCCTCCTCAACAAGGAAATTATAAAGTTTATATCATAGATGAGGTTCACATGTTGAGTAATGCAGCTTTCAATGCATTTCTTAAAACTTTGGAAGAACCACCAAAATATGCTATTTTCATACTTGCGACTACCGAAAAAAATAAGATTATTCCTACTATTCTTTCTCGTTGTCAAATTTTTGATTTTAACAGAATTCAAGTAAAAGATATCTCAAGTCATCTTTCTAAAATTGCTGCAAACGAACAAGTAAAATTTGAAGAAGAGGCTCTTAGATTAATTGCATTGAAAGCTGATGGAGGTTTGCGTGATGCACTTTCTATGTTTGATAGGATGGTAACTTTTTCACTTGGCGAACTATTAAGCTATAAAACCGTCATTGATAATTTACATATTCTTGACTATGAATATTTTTTTAAAGCCACAGATTATTTACAAAAAGCTAATTTATCGCAAACATTATTACTTTTTGATGATGTTATCAGACAAGGATTTGATGGTCATAACTTTTTAGTTGGCTTAATGGAGCATTTGCGAAATGTTTTGGTTTGCAAAGATAATGCTACTATTCAACTTTTGCCCGTTTCGGATGCCGTTAAATTGCAATATCAACAGCAAGCCAATGAAACTTCGATTTCATTTTTACTTTCTGCACTCAATATTTGTAATAAATTTGATATAGAATATAGAAATAGTAAAAATCCAAGGCTACACATAGAACTAGCCTTGATGAAAATGGCACATTTGAATCAAGCACTTCAACTATCGCAAGTTCTTTCAGACCCGGAAGCACTAAAAAAAAAATAGATAGAACGCCAACACCTGCCTCTGCAAAAGAAAACGTAGAAATATCCCAAAAAATAAGCCAGATTTCGCTTGAAAGTAAATCTATAAACGAAAAAAATATACCGCTAACTCCTTTACCTTCGTTTGTAGCTTTGCCAAAAATGGAAAGCTCTATTCCCGTTTTGCCTTCATTTAATCAATTAAAAAATCAAGCATTAAATGATAGTAATGATAAAAAATTACCTATTGAAACCAAAATAACCGAAAAAATCAATAACTTAAATTATTCAGAATTAAGTGTTGATAATCTTAAAATAATAATAAATGAATATGCTCAACTAAGAAAAATTGAAGATAAAATGATGGAATTTGCCATCTTATTTGATAATAATTTTTCAGTAATAAATCATCAAATTACATTGCAATTAGATAATGAATTGGAAGGCACTCAGCTTAATCAATTTAAACCTAAATTACAGGAGTTTTTAAAATCAAAAACTGGAAATATTTACCAAATTGATTATTTAATTGAAGTCAAAAATAATAAAAAAACATTATATTCAGCCTCTGATAAATATAATTATATCAAAGAATTTGTACCAGAAATTGAAGAATTGAAAAGAAGACTTGGTTTAGAATTAGAACATTAAAATAATTAAAATAAAAGTATTATTTTGAAAAAAGTTACTTTAAGTGGATTTACTTTTATTAAAAATGGAGAAAAATTAGGTTATCCTTATTTGGAAGCTATTTTATCTATTTTACCAATTTGCGATGAAGTAATTGTGGTGGTTGGAAAAAGTGAAGACGATACTAAAGCTCATATTTTAAACTTAAACAATCCTAAAATTAAAATTATAGATACGGTTTGGGATGAGAATTTAAGAAAAAATGGTGAAATATTAGCACAGCAAACCAATATTGGACTTGAAAAAATTACTAGCGATTGGGCAATTTATATTCAAGGCGATGAAGTTTTGCACGAAAAAGACTACGAAACTATACTTTTTGAAATCAATAAAAATCACGATAATTCAAAAGTAGAAGGACTTTTATTTAATTACAAACATTTTTATGGAAGCTATCAATTGCTTGGAAATTCCCTTCGTTGGTATAGAAAAGAAATTAGAGTAGTAAGAAATAAAATAAATATTAAATCTTATAAAGATGCTCAAGGATTCAGAAGAAACAACCAAAAACTTTGTGTAAAACCAATTAATGCTGAAATTTTTCATTACGGTTGGTGCCGTAATCCGCAAAAACAAAAAGCAAAACAAATAGATTTTAATAAATTATACCACGATGATAATTGGATGAACCAACATCCAGAAATTGCCAACGATTTTGATTATCATTCTTTCGATTCGTTAATTCCATTTACAGAAACCCACCCTAAAGTGATGGAAAAAATAATACATGAGTCAAATTTTATTTTTCAATTCGATCCCCAAAAAGTTAAAATCCCTCTTAAAGAAAGATTTAAAATTTGGTATGAAAAATGGACAGGTCACAGGCTTTGGGAGTATAAAAATTATAAAATAATTTGATATTATTTTAGTTTAAAATTACTTTAATTTTGAGTTTAATTTGTTTCAAAAATATTTTGATTTTAAATTAATAGTTTTATCTACAATTCATTTTAAAGTTTTTCAGAATTTCTATTACCTTTTTGAATTTTTTAAAATTAACATCAATTTTTAAAATCTTTTTTTAAGATAATCGTATGAAAGATTATCAATAAGTTTATAAATTAATTTAAAGTATTAATAATGAATATACGTCTTAGATTTTTGGGTGGGGCAAAATCGGTAACAGGGTCAAAATATTTATTAGAAATAGAAAGTGCTAAAATTAGCTATAAATTATTGGTTGATTGTGGACTATTTCAAGGTTTAAAGGATTTAAGACTAAAAAATTGGGAAGAATTTCCTTTAAATGTTAAGCAAATTGATGCAGTTGTGATTTCTCATTGCCACATAGACCATACAGGATATTTGCCAAGAATTTTCAAAGAAGGTTATTCAGGAAAGATCTATTGTACGCAGGCTAGCAAAGATTTAATGGAAATTATGCTTCTTGATTCTGCCAAATTACAAGAAGAAGAGGCTGAATATGCTTTCAAAAAAGGCTATTCTAAACATGAAAAACCAGCTGCTTTATATTCTGTGGAAGACGTAAATGATATGTTGCCCTCGCTTCAAGGTTATGGATACAAGCAATCAATAGCACTTTCTCCCCAAATAAATATTAAATTTCATGATGCAGGTCATGTTTTGGGTTCAGCCATCGTAGAAATTGATATTATAGGTGATACTCAAAAGAAAAAATTTGTCTTTTCTGGTGATTTAGGAAGATACAATAAACCTATTTTACGAAACCCAAGTGCTATTTCAAAAGCCGACATTTTGCTCGTAGAATCTACTTATGGAAACAAAGAAAATCCAGCTGATAAACCTAAAAAAAGGCTTGGAGAAGTTGTGAATGAAGCTTTTGAAAAACAAGGTTGTTTGCTAGTTCCTGCATTTTCGGTAGGTAGAACTCAAACTTTAATTTATTATTTTAAACAATTAATTGATGAAAAAATAATCCCTAATGTACCCATTTTTATTGATAGTCCGATGGGAATTTCTGCTATAGGAATTTACAAGCGAAATAAAACTTTTCATACCATGCAAGACGAAGCGATAGCTATTTTTGATTTTCAAAATATTCGTTATTTTAGAAGCCAACAAGAGTCAATTTCAATAAATAACATTAAAAAAAATGCTATAATTATCTCCTCATCAGGAATGTGCAACGGAGGTAGAATTTTGCATCACCTCTACAACAGATTGCCAAGAACCAACGATACCTTACTTTTTGTGGGCTATCAATCGGAAGGAACTCGAGGAAGAAAAATTTTGGATAAAGAACCAACTACAAGAATTTTTGGAGAGGAAATAGAAGTGAAATGTAATGTGGTGCATCTGGACGGACTTTCCGCTCATGCCGACAAAAAAGAACTTTTTAAATGGCTTAAAAACTTCAAATCAGCTCCTAAACAGACTTTTATTGTGCATGGGGAAGTTGAAACTATGCAAATTTTTGCTCAAAATATCAGAAATCAAATGGGTTGGAACGTAACTGTGCCCGATTATATGGAAAGTTTTGAATTGTTTAAAGGGATTTAGTTAGTTATAAGTTATGAATTATGAATCTAAATTTAAGATATTTTTGATTTTAAAAGAATATATTATTGCATCAATTTACGAGAAACTATAACTAATAATTCATAACTTATAATTCTTACATAACATCTGCATAAGATTTTATTAGTAGATTTTTCTCGAATTCAGATTGTTCTTCTTCTGTTTTAACTTTTATTTTGAAAGGTTTATTTGGTAATAAATCAAAATAATTATCTAAAAAGAATGCTTTAATTTTGTCGTTTTTTAAATAAACGCCATGAGCAAATACATTGCTTGATAGTTCAATTTCAAAACCCTCTTTAGTTTTGGTTATTTTTTTAGTAATTATTGGTTTTTCAAAGATTAAATTTTTAGGATTTTCGAGTAGTAAAATATTGGTCGTGTATATTTTACCTTTATTATTTTTGGAATAAGCATAAATTAAAGTATTGTTTCTATTATTGTTGTCCAAAATATCAACGATATTTTTACTTAATGCAATAGTATTATCGTTAGCAATTGCATTAATTTTAGTTTCTTCTTTTGATAAAATATTACCTTTAAAATCCATCAATTCATACCCAACTGTGAGTTGGGTATCATCAAGTTTATCTGATAAAATTGAAATTTCAACTCTGTTAGAAGTTTCTTTTGGATAAATTATCAAATCTTGATAGGCATTTTTTACTGCATAATGAGCGGCTTTCCAATTAAAATAATAATCCATTGAAGACCAAGAAATAGTGGGCCAACAATCATTTAATTGCCAATACATCGAACCCCAACAATAAGGTTTGTGGCTTCTATGTCCTTCAATAACGGTTTTTAAACCTTTAGCTTGAACCAATTGACTTAAATATAAAAAGTCTTCAAACTTTTTGGGAGTTTTATAATACATTTTTATATAAGCCAAAGCCATATCGTTTCCGTTGATGACATTTCCAGAGCTGTCTTTCCCAACCCAAGGCATCAAACTTCGCTGTTTGTAATCAAATAAAGGTGCATCATAGAGAGTATCGGATGATTTCGCAAAAGCTTGAATTGTTTTTAATTCTGGGTAGGATTGTAAGCCATATTCGCTTATAAATCGTTGTTTTTTTGAAATCATTTGTTCAAAAGTTGTTTTGCTAAACCACATATTCCAATCGTGAACATCTCCTGATTTTGCATTTTGAGATTCTTTTAATCCATATCCTCCTGAGGGTGAACTTGGCCAATAAACTCTTGTGCTGTCAAATTTTTGAATAGTACTTGGTATTAATCCATAAAATATTTTTTGATACGTGAGCATCAAATCTGTGGAATCGGAAGGCGAAAGTTTGTATTTTTTTTGTAATCCCCAATCAAACCAAGCCACCATATTTTCATTGTTGCCGCACCATAAAGCTAAACTTGTATGCTGACGCAAACGCTTAACATTATCTTCAAATTCATTTTTAAGATTCAATAAATGGGCTGTATCACCTGGAGCCATGCTACATGCAAACATAAAATCCTGCCAAACCATTAATCCGTTTTTATCACAAAGGTCATAAAATTCATCGTTTTCATAAATGCCGCCTCCCCAAACACGAAGCATATTCATATTAGCATCTTTTGCAGCTTTTATTACTTTTTCATATCGCTCAGTTGTAACATCTGTAAGGATATTATTCCCAGGAATGTAATTTGCCCCTTTAATAAAAACATCAACACCATTCACTTTAAATTTAAAAGTTTTGCCAACCGAATCGGGTGTTTGAACTAATTCTATTGTTCTGACGCCAATTTTTTTTGTAATTTCGTTGGAAGGTTTGTTATGTAAAAAAAGTTTAGCACTTATATTGTATAGAGGTTGTTCTCCCAATCCGTTAGGCCACCAAATTTTTGCATTTTTAATATCTAAATTAATTTTAAAAGTATTTAGTCCCTTTTTAAGATACACTTTTTTTGAATTTACAACATGGTCGTCCACTGAAAGTTGCAACATGGCTTCAACTTTTTTGGCAGAAATAATTTCAATTTGAGCATCAAAAGAAGCTTTTATTTTATTAAGCCCTCTTTGTTCAAAATAAGCGCTGCTTATGTGGGCTTCGTCCCATCCTCTTAAAATTATAGGTCTATAAATACCAGCTGTAACAATTCTTGGTCCCCAATCCCATCCATAATGATAGGGAGCTTTGCGTGTAAAAACACTTGATTTTTTGTCATCATCCGCAAATTCATTTACTGCAGGCACTAAATAAGGGTTTTTGGATAGTTTTTCCATCCCTATTTTTGTTGCAGAATTAAATATTATTTTTAATTCATTATTACCTTTATGAAAATGTCTCTTTCCTGGAACTTTGTGTTCAATAAACATATTTTCGGCTTTATAAACCAAAATGTTATTTATGTATATATCCGCATAAGTATCTAATCCTTTAAAAATTAAATCTAAATGATGTTTTTCGTACAATTCTTTAGTGATTTCAATATTAGTTTTGTATTCCCAACTTTTTCCCTCTAATGCAATGGCAAGTTTTTCATTATCTAAAAAAAGAGGGTTTTCTAGTAATTTATTTGCCACTAAATCACTTTGCACTACACCCGGAACTTTGGCAGGAAGCCAATTATTGGAAGTATTATATTCTCTAAAAATCCAATTTTGATGAATTTCAATTTCCTTAAAGGTAGATTCAGCTTCATGTCTGCAATAAAATGGAATAAAAACTGTGCCAAAAATTAAAACTATAAATATTGCGTATTTCATTATAAAATTAGATTTATGTAAAACTAAAAATAATATTAACGATAACAAACAAACTTAGTTTGTTTATTAAAATAAAAAAGTTAAATCATATATAAAATATGTAACTTTGAATTAAAATTATTTATTTTCAAATAAAACTAATATAATATTCGTATGAAAAGAAGAGAATTTGTTATAAAATCATCTATTTTATCACTTGGTGCTGCTATAGGTAATCATAATTTTGTTTTTGCAAATATACCCAATGAATATATTTCAAACAGACCAGAAGCTCAAAAACGAACTTTTGTTTCAAAAGCTGTTGAAAATCAACTTTTGCAAATAAAGTCTAAAATTAAAGACCCTGAGCTTGCCTGGATGTTTGAAAATTGTTACCCTAATACCTTAGATACTACTGTTAAACATGGAATTATTAATGGAAAATTAGATACTTTTATCATTACTGGCGATATAAACGCTATGTGGCTCAGAGATTCTACGGCACAAGTTTGGTCTTATTTGCCTTTAGTTTTGAAAGATGAACCCTTAAAAAAACTTTTTATTGGACTCATTAACCGTCAAGCTAATTGTGTAAATATAGATTCTTACGCCAATGCATTTAATTTTTCAAATAATGAAGAAGATAAAGGTTGGCAAAATGATATGACAGAAATGAAACCCGAATTACACGAAAGAAAATGGGAAATAGATTCGCTTTGTTATGTAATTAGGCTTAGTTACGGATTTTGGAAAACAACCAAAGACGCTTCTCCTTTTGATGATAATTGGAAGAAAGCTATGAAAACCATTGTAAAAACTTTTAAAGAACAGCAAAGAAAAGAAAATTTAGGACCTTATAAGTTTGCAAGAAATGGTTCAAATCCGACAGATACGGCAGCTTTTGATGGATATGGCAATAAAATGAAGCCAATTGGGTTGATTTGTTCTATGTTTAGACCATCTGATGATGGAACAATTTTTCCATTTTTAATTCCATCTAATCTATTCGCTATACAAGCTCTTAAACATCTCTCAGAAATTTTTAAAATTTTTAATAATGAAGAATTATTTGTAAATGAATGCATAGAATTAGCTAAAGAAGTTGATGATGCTATAAAAAAACATGCAATAATAACGCATGCTATTTTCGGGAAAATATATGCGTATGAAATTGATGGATTTGGAAGTCAGCTTGTGATGGACGATGCAAATGTGCCTAGCTTGCTTTCATTGCCTTATTTGAATAGCATTGATGTGAAAGATCCTTTGTATATAAACACTCGAAATTATGCTTTAAGTGATTTTAATCCTTGGTTTTTTAAAAGTACAGAAGCAGAAGGTATTGGAGGTCCGCATACAGGAAGAGATACTATTTGGCCAATGGGAATTATTATGCGTGGCATTACCTCAACAAACGATGATGAAATAATAAAATGTTTAAAAATGCTCAAAAAAACACACGCAAACACTGGATTTATGCATGAGTCATTTTTTTATAAGGATTCACAATATTTTAGTCGTAAATGGTTTGCATGGGCAAATACACTTTTTGGAGAATTTATAATTAAAGTAGCAAATGAGAGACCACATCTTTTATAGCTATTATTACTATTTATTTCACTCCTAAAAAAATAAAGGAATTTATAAAGCTAATAGAAAGTAAGAAATAGTATTCTTCTCGAAAAATCTCAAAAAAATGCTTAAATATGAAAACAGTAAAAAAATCTTAAAATGGTAATTGCAAATCCGATTTATGATGTAGTTTTTAAACGAATGATGGAAAACGACAAGGTTGCCAAGTTTTTTA
>REAG01000225.1 GCA_004294265.1 Cytophagales bacterium
ATAAATAATTACAATTCCTTTTTAACTTTTCCCCATTGGGGAAATAAGAAAGGGGTTTTCTAAAAATTTAATTGTAAATATTTAGTGGACTCAATATAAGAATCAAATTCAGCCAAAGTATATTTTTTCAATATTTTTAATCTTAATTTTACAGTAAAATCGAAACAAAAACTGTATTTAGTACGTTAGAGAAATATAAATTTGTTAAAATTAAATTATTTTTAAGATTAAAAAATAATAAAAATAAATGTAATATGAAATTAAATATTTTAATAATTCTTACTTTATTTCACTTTTTAGTTTATTCTCAAAACAAAAAAACAATCATTTCATCAGAAAAAGTTATGGATTTAAAAGACCCAAAATTAAAAGAAAAATTAACCCCAGAACAGTATAATATTTGTGTTGGAAAAGGAACAGAAAGGGCTTTTACAGGCAAATTTTGGGATCATCACGAAAAAGGGACTTACACCTGTGCAGTTTGTAGTACTGAGTTATTTTCTTCTGAAACTAAATATGATTCAGGCTCAGGGTGGCCCAGTTTTTATGATGCTTTAGATAAAACTAAAGTTGAAGAAATTAAAGATATTTCTTATGGAATGGTAAGAATTGAAATCGTTTGTAAAAAATGTAAATCTCATTTAGGTCATATTTTTAACGATGGTCCAAAACCAACAGGTATGCGTTATTGCGTAAATTCAGGTTCTTTAGAATTTGAAAAAAAGTAATTTTTAAAATATCTTTATATTAACTTATTCTAAATTTATTACTTATAAATTTAAAAATGGGTTTTATTTTTTTAATTTAATACAAACTATACTTTATTTTTCATAAATTATATATATTTGTATCAAATTTTACACTTTGAAAGCATTTATAGTAAGCGTTTTTTTAATATTTGTTGGGCAGTTTCAGTCTTTAGCACAAAAAGGAGTTGTTTTAGATAAAATAATTGCAAAAGTTGATAATCAAATTTTGCTAAAATCAGAGCTTGATTTGGCTTACATACAAGCAATAAATACACAACAAGAGTTCAAAACTGAAGTTACTATTTGTAAGGTTTTAGAACAATTAATGACCAATAAATTATTACTCGCAAAAGCCGATATAGATTCTGTTCATGTAGAAGATAAAATAGTAGAGGCTCAATTAGACAGAAGAATGGAATATTTTATTTCTCAAATTGGTTCAAAAGAAAAATTAGAAACTCAATACGGAAAATCAGTCAAAAAACTTAAAGATGAACTTAGAAAACAAGTGAAAGATCAACTTTTGGTTCAAAAAATGCAAGAAAGCATTACAGCAAAAGTAAAAGTAACACCAGCTGAAGTAAGAAAATTCTATTCTTCAATTCCTAAAGATAGTTTACCTTTTTTTTCAAAAGAATTAGAAGTTGGACACATTGTTAAATATCCAAAAGTAAGTAAAGATCAAAAAATAATTGTTAGAGAAAAATTAAATAATTTACGAAAACAAATCATAGAAGAATCTAAAGAATTTGCAGATTTAGCAAAAGAATTTTCAGAAGATCCACTTTCTGCTAGAGATGGAGGTAATTTAGGATTTTTTAAGCAAGGTGAACTTGTTCCAGAATATGAAGCAGCTGCTTTGAAATTAAAACCAGGTGAAACCTCACCTGTTGTAGAAAGTCAATTTGGTTTCCATATTATTCAATTAATTGAAAGAAGAGGAAACCAGTTTAATTCAAAGCATATCTTACTAAAACCTATCTCTTCACTTTCGGATAATGATGTCATTATTCAAGAATTAGATAGTTTGAGATATAAAATTTTGAATGATAGTTTAAAATTTGAAAAGGCTGCAAAAAATAATTCCGATGATAAATTTACAAAAGAATCTGGTGGAATGATGACTGATAGCGAATCGGGAAGTTCAAAATTAATGGCAGAACGCATTGATCCTGCCTTATACTTTAGGCTTGATACTATGAAAATTGGTTCTATTACGCCTCCTATTCCTTTTCGGACAGATGACGGAAAAGATGCTTTTAGAATCGTTTATCTCAAATCAGTTTCGCCCCCACACATTGCTAATTTAAAAGAAGATTATCAAAAAATTCAATTTGCAACTATTCAAGAAAAGAAAAATAAACTTATCAATTCTTGGTTTAACAAAACAAAATCAGAGGTTTTCGTTGATTTAGATGCCGAGTATAAAGATTGTGAAATCTTAAAAGGTGAACAATTTTAGATGAAATTAAATTTTTTATCTTACATATTTTTTTTTATAATTTCATTTTTAGGTATTTCAGAAAATAAATTCAATAAAAAACCTTTTGAAATCATTAAGCCAGATTCAGATCTAAATTTTGATAAAGTAAAACCAGATTTAACTGTAGATTTTAGAAATTCGGGCATTGGCACAATTACTCGACCAAGGTTAATTGGGTTTAATTTCGGCTTAAAAATTCATGCACGTAATCGCATCGGTTTTGGATTTTACACTTTAACTCATAATGCTGTCAAACCAGTTGGATTGGAACAAAACGGTGAGCCTATTGAACAATCTAACGGAGTTTTCAAAATAAATCCTACTTTGCAACCCAACCGACAAGTATTTTTTTATTATGGAAACTTAGCTTATTCTCATTATTTTATTCAAAACAAATATTTTGAATTCCAAACACCTTTGGAAATCGGATTTGGATCTTATGAAGTAAAATATTTAGCATCTAATGCTGTTGAAAGACCTTTGATAAATCCTGATGCAAGCACGGAAAATCAAAATTATGCAGAAACATTAATCAAAAACCCAGCTTTTTTAAACAGGAGTTCCACATTTATTCCTATATCTTTAGGAATGACTTTTTCTTTAAAATTGCATACTTTTATTTGGCCTTTTGCCAATGGAGGCTATCGATTTGTGGTAAACGCTCCAGAATTTAGTGATGATTTTAATGGTTTTTTTTACAACTTTGGTGTTTCACTTGATATATTTGGAATAGGAAAATGGTCGTTTGGTTTGTTTGGCAAACGATAAAAAATTACTTCACAGGTTGATTATCAGGCGTTGAGCTGGGGGATGTAGATTCGGCAATCTTTGCTTCTTCTTTTGGTTTTTCCTCCTTAGGTGGTTTTGGAATTATTACTTTTAATTGAGCTTTAGATTTTTTATCGTAGCCATTATTATCCGGATTTTCTACTCCGTTTGGGTCTTTAACTAAATTAGGAAATCCCCATCCATATCTTGGGTTTTTATTTTTGAATAAATAAGTAAATAAACTTACGCCTCTATACTCATCGCCATTATGAAAATGAACCATTCTTACGGTGCATTGTCTTCCTTTGCAACGCTTTAAAGCACATGAATCTAATAAAAAAATGATAAAAATAAATCCTACAATATATTTATTCATAGTCAAAGATAGTAAATAAAACTATTTTAAGAATATTTTTCTAATAATTTTATCAAAACGCCAAAATCTTTGGGATACTCAGCTTGAGTCGTTAATTCTGTGCCGTTCATAATTTTAAAACTTAATGAATGGGCGTGTAAAGCAACCCTTTTAATGATAGGTTGCTCATCAGTATCTTTTTTTAAATTAAAATTTTTGGATTTCATTTGCGACAAAAAAAGTTCTTTTCCCCCATATAAACTATCCGCCAAAATTGAACTTCCGATAGTTGCTAAATGAATTCTTATTTGATGCATCCTTCCTGTAATCGGAAAACAGGCTATCAAACTAGCATTATCATACACTTTCAAAGTGTTAAAAATAGTAGATGCTGGCTTTCCTTCTCTGTCAATTTTTACGTTTCCGTCTTTTAAAGCCAAAATGGGAAGTTCGACCATTTTATTATCCAATTTTTGTTTGGTGGCAGAAACAGCATGATAAATTTTGACTACTTCTCGATTTTCAAACTGCATAGAAAGATGACGGTAAGCGGCAGGATTTTTAGCGATTGCCAAAATTCCTGAAGTTTCTTTATCTAATCGGTGACAAACTTGTGGATCTGCACAGTAAACTCTCGCCATTCTGAGAATATTTTGTTTTGTAATATCCCTATCATCAAGCGTAGAAATGCCATAAGGTTTGTTTATTAGCAAAAAATCTTCATCTTCAAAAAGTATTATTTCTTTAAAATCTTTCAATAGGTTTTGTATTTTTAATTCTTTGTTTATTTACCATTAAAATCATAATTGTAATTGGATTGGTAAAATTTGTTTAAAATATTTTTAGAAATTTTAAAATAGGACAACTATATTATTACTTTAAAGAAATATTTAAAGGTAACAAACTAAAAAAATTATTTATTTAGTTTGTTACCTTCTTCAGGAAAAACCAAAGAAGGTTTCCATGTTTTAGCTTCATTAAAATCCATGCTTGCATAAGAAATGACTATTACTACATCACCAACTTGCATTTTACGGGCGGCTGGACCGTTCATACAAACAACTCCGCTTCCTCTTTTACCTTTAATTATATAGGTTTCTAGTCTTTCTCCATTATTAAGATTTAAAACCTGTACTTTTTCATTTTCAATCATATTGGCAGCATCCAATAAATCTTCATCTATGGTAATACTACCCACATAATGAAGCTCGGCTTGTGTAATTTTAATTCTATGAATTTTCGATTTTATTACTTCTATGTACAACTTTTAAAATTTTAAAAATCAAATTTATATGTTTATTTTTAAATTAACTATATTTAACAAAAAATATGATTTTTTAAATTACTTAAAATAATATTATTTTAAGTAATTTAAATTAAATAATAACTAAATATTACTTTTAGTTCTTTTTAAAAATTAAAATTTAAAATATTTTTTATAAATCACAAATTGATTGGTAATTTTGAAAAATGAAAAAACAAACATATACTTATTTTGGTCTTAGTGTTGCCATTATTTTAATAGATCAAATAATTAAATTTATGGTTCATATTTATATGATACCCGGTTTTAATGGAGAAATAAACATTGTTGGCGATTTATTTAAATTGCACTATACCTTGAATCCAGGAATGGCAATGGGAATTGAAATTGGTACTGTTTATGGCAAATCATTTTTAACTATTTTTAGAATTTTTGCTATGATTGTTATTTCGTATTATTTGTATTCTCTTATCTTAAAACAATCGCCTAAAGGACTTTTAATTTGTATTTCAATGATTTTAGGTGGTGCAATAGGCAATGTAATTGATAGTACTTTCTATGGAATTTGGCTTAATAATGCACCATACGATGCTCCTTTTCCTTGGTTTAATGGACAAGTGATAGATATGTTTTATATTGATATTTGGGAAGGATATTTACCTAATGGTTTACCAATTATTGGTGGACAATACTATTCTTTGTGGCCAATTTTCAACTTTGCAGACGCAAGTATTTTCGTTTCAGTAATATTTTTATTAATATTTCAAAAAAGATATTTCATAGAAGAAAGTAAAGAATCAAACTTAAAATCAGAAACCGTTGAAAATATCTAAAAT
This sequence comes from Cytophagales bacterium, assembly GCA_004294265.1. Lineage (GTDB taxonomy): Bacteria > Bacteroidota > Bacteroidia > Cytophagales > UBA9547 > REAG01. The sequence goes on from REAG01000225.1 coordinate 5,456, forward strand.
TGTACTATTTATCGTTTTTTCTATTCCATCTTATAGTCAAATTGGAATAGGTTTAAAATTAGGAGGAGAAAGTAGTTTTACTACCAACGACACACGAAATATTCAATTTACTGAATCCAAAAACCAAATAAGCTTTTACGGTGGAATTGTTGCCGATTTTAATTTGAACAAATATTTAGTTTTAAGAACAGAATTGAACTATTCCAATAAAGGATTTCAGGTAATTAAATATATAGATAAACAAAGTTTTGATTCAAAATCAACTAAATTTAGCAGTAATTGGGGTGAAAACAGAACCTATTTGCAATTACCCATAATTTTAAATTTTAAGTTTGTGGATAACGAAAAAATCAAAATTTATACTGGTGCTGGTCCTTATATTTCTTATGCTATTTCGGGAAAAAATTGGGCTGATTTAACACTCAATGACTTGGGAAGTGTCGAATATAAATTAAAATCGGTTTCTGAAAATCATATTTTTGATACAGATGCCACTTTTGATAATTTAAAAGACAATAGAATCGATATTGGAGGTATTTTAAATTTAGGTATTGCATTCAAAATTCCTAAAGGAGAGTTTTTTTTAGAAACTAGATACGAACATAGCGTTTCAGATTGGTATTCATTCAGTATTGAAACACCAAAAACATACAGCTCTGTAATGAATCGTGGGGTAACAGCATCTTTTGGGTTTATTTTTACTATCAAAAATAAAAGAACTTACTACTCGGAAGAACAAGAAACTAACGATTAAACCTTATTTATTTTGAACTTATCAGATTTTAGATACATTTATTTTTTAGGAATTGGAGGAATAGGAATGAGTGCTATTGCTCGTTGGTTCAAAGCACAAGGTTTTGTAGTTGGAGGTTATGACAAAACTGAAACCGAACTCACACAAGCCTTAGTTTCTGAAGGTTTTGATATACATTATGATAACAAAGTGGGTAGAATCCCGACCGAGTTTTACAACAAATCTCAAACTTTAGTAGTTCGAACTCCTGCCGTTCCGAGTAATAATATTGAATTAGAACATTTTGAGAAAGAAAGATTTACAATTTTAAAAAGAGCTCAAATTTTAGGACTTATAACGCAAGATTTAATAACGATTGCGGTTGCTGGAACACATGGCAAAACAACTACCAGTATTATGATTGCCCATATTTTAAAACATTCAGGAGCTAATGTGAGTGCTTTTTTAGGTGGAATTACAACCAACTATAACACCAATTTATTGATTGGCAAACCGACTCAAAAAATTGATTCTATGCCAAATGTTCCCCCTTTTGGAAAACATTTGTGTGTGGTAGAAGCCGATGAATACGATCGGTCATTTCTTACTTTATTTCCTGATATTGCAGTTGTTACAAGTATGGATGCAGACCATTTAGATATTTATGGAAAGCATGAAGAATTAAAAAAATCTTTTAATGAATTTATTAATCAAATTAAAATTAAAGGACACTTAGTAATAAAAGATTCTCTTGATTTTGAATTAGATTATAAAAAAATTACTTATATCCATTCCTATCCTAAAGCAGAATCAATTAAAAAATCTGCAAAAATTGAAAATGGTAATTTTATTTTTGATTATAAAACATTCAAAAATATTACAATGACTTTACCAGGATTTCATAATATTGAAAATGCCATAGCAGCTATAAATGTTTGTATATTATTAGAAGTTCCTTTAGATTTAATTCAATCAGGTTTAGAAACATTCAAAGGTGTTAAACGTAGATTTGAGTATATTTTAAAAACTCCAAAAGTGATATATATAGATGACTATGCCCATCATCCAACCGAAATAGAGGCTTTTTTGGGTTCTGTTAAAGCATTATATCCTGATAAAAAGCTAACTTGTATTTTTCAACCACATCTTTATAGCAGAACCAAAGACTTTGCAAACGAATTTTCGCAATCATTATCTATGGCAGATGAAGTAATATTAATGGATATTTATCCTGCAAGAGAATTGCCAATATTTGGTATTACCTCAGAAATTATATTCAATAATATAACATCAAAAAAAGAAATGGTTTCAAAACAGAATTTGATGCAAATACTTGAAAAAAATGATTTAGAAATTATTGTTACCGTTGGTGCTGGCGATATTGATACTTTTATTGAACCAATTAAAAAAATGATTCAAGAAAAATATATTTTTTGATATTATTTCCTACATAAATATAACAATTTTATATAAATATCTCTTTGAATTTAATAAAAAAAATAGTTTTTTTTGTTTTTTTTATTTCAATCCTGTTTTTTTTTCTACGAATAAATAAACCAAATATTTTCCCTGATACAAAGTTTTCAACTCTTATATTAGACCAAAACAATGAAATTTTAACTGCACGTACATCGGAAGACAAACAATGGAGATTTAAGTTAAACGAAGATTCCATTCCAAAAAACTATATAGAAAGTGTTATTTTGTTTGAAGACAAATACTTTTATTATCATTTTGGCGTAAATTTTTTCTCAATTGGGAGAGCAATTATTCAAAATTATAAAGCACAAAAAATCAAAAGTGGAGCAAGTACAATCACTATGCAACTTGCTAGAAAAATAAGAAATAGAAAAGGTAAATCTTACCTTGATAAGATTATCGAAATTGGATTAGCTTTTTGGATAGAAATAGCGTATTCAAAAAATGAAATAATAAAAGCCTATTGTCAAATAGCACCTTTTGGAGGAAATATTGTAGGTTTGGAAGCTGCATCTTGGAAGTTTTTTGGCAAAAAATCTCCTATATTAAGCTGGTCTGAAGCTGCATTATTAGCAATTTTGCCAAATAATCCAACTAAATTATATCCAGGTAAAAACAATAATTTTCTTATAAATAAACGAAACATATTACTTTTAAAATTATTTCAAAATAATAAAATTCCTGTAAATGATTATAAAAGTTCTATACTTGAACCTTTGCCAAATTCAATTATAAAATTTGAAAATAATGCACCTCATATATTAGACTATTTATTAAAAAATCAAAACTCAAATATCATAAATACTTCGTTATCAAAGTATTATCAAATTAAAATAAATGAAATATTAAAAAAATATTCCTCACATTTATTTGCCAATGGCATTCAAAATGCTTGCGTTTTGGTTTTATACGTTAAACAAAATTCAGTATTAGCTTATGTAGGAAACTTACCAAACACAACCTCCGAAAACAACAAAGATGTTGATATAATTCAATCTCCTCGTTGCACTGGAAGTATTTTAAAACCTTTACTTTTTGCAATGAATTTGAATGATGGAAAATTGCTTTCAAGCTCTCTTGTTGCTGATATTCCTACAATTATTGCAGGGTATGCACCAAAAAACTATGATTTAGGTTTTGATGGTGCAGTTCCGTTTTCAAATGCCATTCATCGTTCGTTGAATGTGCCTGCTGTTCGTGTTTTGCAAGAATATGGAATCGAACAATTTCATTTTAATCTTAAAAACTTAGGAATCAGCACTTTAAGAAATGCTGCTCCTCATTATGGTTTGAGTATAATTTTAGGTGGTGCAGAAGCAACTTTATGGGATATTTGTAATATTTATGCTGGAATGGCTCGAACTTTACAAAGTTATAATACCTATAATTCATATTGCAAAACAGATTTAAAGTTTTCTGAAATCATAAATTTAAAACATTTAAAGCCCTATAAATCAAGTGATTATACTATAAAATCTTTACTATCAGCTTATTCAATATTTCAAACTTTTGAAGCCATGAATGAAGTTTCTCGTCCTGATCAAGAAGAAGGTTGGAAGTTATTAACTTCAAGTAAGATAGCTTGGAAAACTGGCACAAGTTTCGGAAATCGTGATGCTTGGGCAATCGGTTGCACACCCGAATATGTGGTAGGAATTTGGGCTGGAAATGCAGATGGAGAAGGTCGAGCAAACCTAACAGGAATTAAAATTGCAGCACCAATTATGTTTGATATTTTTAATATTTTGAAAAATAAAACATGGTTTAAAGAACCCGAAAATGACAAAATAAAAGCTGAAATATGTTCTAAAAGTGGTTTTAGAAAAAGTAAAAATTGCGAATTACTAGATACTGTAAATATCTGTAAGTCAGGAGTTAAATCGCCTTTATGTATGTACTGTAAAGAAATAATTACTGATATTACAGGAAAATATAGAATACATTTAAACTGCGAAAATAACTTAAATATTAAGTCAAAAAAATATTTTTCTTTACCACCTACTATGGAATATTATTATAAATCAAAACATGCTGATTATCAAATTATTCCGCCATATCGTTCGGATTGTAGCTCAGAAACCAAACAAAATGAAATAGAAATTGTCTATCCCCTACCCTTTTCTAAAATTTTTATACCTAAAAAATTAGATACAAAAAAAGGAAAAGTTACTTTGCAAGTTGCTTTTAAAGGAAAAGGTAAGATTTTTTGGCATATAGACAAAGAATTTATTTCAGAAACTAACTTTTTACATCAACTTTCGATAGAACCTACTCTAGGAAAACATATTTTAACTGTTGAGGATGAAAATGGAAATAGAAAATCTATTAATTTTGAAATTGTTGATTAAATTTCAATTTTTATTACTCCATTTTTAATAGAAAACTTAAAAATAGTAATAAAATCAACATAAATATTATATTTTTATTATTTATTTTCTTGCTATTACAGTCATATTTTCAATTCTTTGATTGTTGTCTTTTACATAATTTTGACCTTTAAAAGTGCCACTATAAAATATTTTTTCTATTTTAAAACCCGCTTTTATTAAAAAAAATGAAATTGATTTTCTTGAAAAATGAAATGTATGATCTATTAATTTTAAAGTAGGTCCAAAAGGTTGTGTGTCGGGTAATCGTAAAATTAAAAGTCCTTCATTTTGTAATAATTCAAAAGATTTTTCTAGAAAAATAAGAGGATTCATTGTGTGTTCAATCACATTATCTGCAAAGATTAAATCAAAAGAGGGATATTTATTGGCTTCTATATTTTCAAAAAAACCTGTATTTATTTCAAAACCTTTATTTTCTGAGAGTTTGACAGCAGAAAGTTCTAGTTCATTTCCGATGCTATTTTTCCAACCTCTTTTTTTAGATTCTACCAAGAATTCTCCAGTGCCGCAACCTATTTCTAAAAGATTAGATTTATTAATTATTTCAATATTTTTTTCAATATCGTTCCAATTTTTTACTGCCTTTTCTGCTCTTCTAGAATTATCGGTTTCTAATGAAGCATATCCAAATTGTTCGGGTAATGGGCTTGAATAAAATAATTTTCCATATAAAATTTCATAAAAAAGTGGCT
>REAG01000226.1 GCA_004294265.1 Cytophagales bacterium
ATTTTTGAGAACTATGGTTCAAAATCCGTCCATTGTTGTCCTTGATGAAGCCACTTCCTCGGTTGATTCAGAAACAGAAATGCTTATTCAAGCCGCAATGGCTGAATTATTAAAAGGTAGAACTTCAATCATTGTGGCTCACAGACTTTCTACTATTAAACACGCCAATACTATTTATGTGATTGATAAGGGCGAAATTATTGAAAGCGGTTCGCATGATGCCTTATTGGAATTAAACGGGAAATATGCTCAATTAGTGCAAAGTGCTGAAACATTATAAATATAGGAATAATTATAATGATTGTTTTTAAATTAAAACTAAACTTCTTGTATATTCTAAACTATCGATAAAATAACTTATAATAAAAGGTTAAAAAAGTACCGTAGTTTTTTTACGGCAATCGTTTTTTATTATCTTTGTAAGCCGAATTTTAATAAAATTAAATATGCTTAGGAAATTTAAAGTTTCAAATTTTAAAAGTTTTGAAAAAGATATTGAGCTTGATTTGACTGACATAAAAAAATTTGAGTTTAATACTAATTCTATAAAAAATGATGTATTAAACAATGTTATCATATATGGACGCAATGGGGTTGGAAAATCAAATTTGGCATTTGCCATATTTGATATTATAGAGCATTTAACAGATAAAAATAGAAATGAGAATTTATATTTTAATTACTTAAATTCAGTTTCCGGCTCAAACGAAGCGTCTTTTAATTTTGAGTTTTTGATTAATTCTAAAATAGTTGTTTATGAATACAAAAAATTAAATTATAAAACTATTACTTACGAACGATTTTTAATAGATGGAAAAGAATTTGCATTATTTGATAGATTAAATGACAAACAAGCTAAAATAAAATTCAAAGGGTCCGAAACTTTAAAAACTACTATTGAAAACTCAGAATTATCAATTTTAAAGTATATAAAAAACAATTCTGAATTGGAAAAAAATGATGTAAATTCTGTATTTTTAGATTTTTTTACATTTGTTGATAGTATGCTATATTTCCGTTCATTGCAAGAGAATATGTATCAAGGTTTAGATATTGGTAGTGCTGACTTTCTCGAAAGTATTGTTAAAAAAAATAATGTATCAGATTTTGAATTATTTTTAAATAAAGCAGGCGTAGATTGTAAATTGAAGGTAATTAATAATGTAAACAGAAACTCAATTGCATTTAATTTTGATAACGGAAAACATATTTTATTTGATAAAATTGCTTCAACTGGTACAATGGCTCTCGCACTTTTTTATTATTGGTTTCAAACAATAAAGGAAAATTCAAAAGTTTCTTTTCTTTTTATTGATGAATTTGATGCTTTTTATCATCATTCATTATCAGAATTAGTTGTTGAAAAGTTGAAAGAAACAGGCGTACAATTCATACTTACTACTCATAATACTTCCATAATGACAAATGATTTGTTGCGACCAGATTGTTATTTTACAATGACAAAAAACAAAATATGTTCATTTTCTAATAGTACACAAAAAGAATTGCGTGAAGCTCACAACATAGAAAAAATGTATAAAGCAGGTACTTTCAATGTCGAATAATATTCTATTTATATTTGAGGGTCTAAAAACGGAAAAGTCAATTTCAGAAAATTTGACTAAATTTTTCATTAACGAAAATATAGTTATTACTTCTGCCTATTGTACTACAATATATAAAATGTTTGTTGATATTTCAGAAGACAAATATTTGGATACATTTAATATTGTAAAAGATATTGATGTCAATAAAGAAACTTTAAAAAAGTACAAGAGAAACGATTTTGCTCAAATTTATTTATTTTTCGATTATGATGGACATGCTACAAATGCCAATGATGAAAAGTTAAGTAACTTATTAAAGTTTTTTAATGAAGAAACTGAAAAAGGGAAATTGTATATCAGTTATCCAATGGTAGAAGCTCTTAAACATATTGATAATTTTAACGAATTTAAAAACCTAAAAATCAATTGTAAAAATTTTGCGAATTACAAAAAAATAGTAAATGCAAATTGTATTATAGAATTGATAGACTTTAACAAATACAACCTTAATATTTGGAAAAATCTTATTAAAGTTCATTTAGAGAAAATGAATTATATTGTAAATAATTCAAATGAATTTCCAAATCTAATTATTGACCAATTAACGATTTTCAACAAACAAATAGAGAAATACATAATTATAGACCAAACTGTGGCTGTTCTTAGTGCTTTTCCAATTTTTCTTCAAGATTATTACGGAAATGAAGAAATAAAAAGACGATTGGAATGATGGGTAATATAATTAACACTGAATATTTCTATACCAGCTAAGGAGAAATTCTAAAAAAAACCTGAAAATAATACTAATACTTTTCAAACTATTTTTCAATATCATACTTTTATTTCAGATTCGAGTTTTGAGTTTGTAGCAAAAAAGTAAGTTTTGACCTAAGAGAGTCGAGTTCAAAAGTTAATATTGCATGTAAAGATTATATTATTCAATTTTGAATTTCAAAATATTATAAATGCTAACAAAAGAAAAATTACAAAAAATTATTGACCAATTTGACCAAGACGAACTTAAAAGTCAAGGAATTTTCGGAATTTTACAGTATGGTGGAGGTTCAGATGAAAGTTACGTGAGAACTAATAAAGAAGGTCTTGAATTATTTGCTTTAGAACTTTTAAAATCTGCAAGAGATTCAGAAGATTTGCTATTAAACGGTAAGAAAAATACAATTCTTTTTGACAATGAAGAAAGTTGGGTGGATGCGAACAGCGATACATTTATTCAATATGTTGAACTTATTACTGATAAACAACAAATAAAACTAACATATAAATTGACATTTGGAGAGAAGTTAATTCTATTTGGTTTTAAAATAATAGGAATAACTATTTTAATTTCTGTTTTCGTTGGGTTAATTACAATGTTAAATTGGTTTTTTTAAAAAGATTAAAATTGATAAGAATTAATTTAAAAATTAAAAATCTAACTCATGAATAAATATTTTAAAAAGAAAAATTTCGTAAAATAAATTAAAGTTTTGTCTGCTAAATTTGGTTCTATATGGAATACTGTGGGTAATTAAATTTTAGTTTACCAGCGATGAAGTAAATCATTTTGATAAAATTTTTGTAAATAGAATAAATTAATGGAACAGCCCATTTAATTACAAAGCACTCAAAAAACAAAGTTTTTGAGTTCCCTTCCCCTTGGATTGTGTGGTTTCGTAGCAGAAATTGGTTAGGGATGGGGCTTTGAAAGAAATATTTATATTTTACTTTTAAAATGTTGCTACATGGGCTATTCTATAAATTGAAATCTAAATTAAAAAAATCCATTTAAAACAATTTATAAAATTGAAATTTGTTTCGTTTCTAATTCATCAAATTAATAATTCGTAATAAATAAAATCTTTTAATCAATGGAAAATCATCAAATACATAAAGCGGCTTTAGAGTCCGATTATGACTATGCTTTAAAACTAATTGAGTTAGAAACTGACTTAAATGAACTGATTCTTCAGGACACTCTGCATTACATTGGGCTGTTTTAAAGGGGATATCGAATTTGTTAAAATACTACTTAATGTTGGTGCAAATCCTAATACTTTTTCAGAAGATGGTGTAACCCCAAAATGGAGAGCAAATGATTTTAGTTTGGTTGAAATAGAATATTTATTAGATTGTTTTGGTGGAAAAAATCAAACTAATGAAAAATTTAATAGTACTGCATTTTTAGTTTTTAATAACTAGGGCAGACGCATTTAACATTAATATTTTAATTTAAAAATAATTATTTATCTTAAATGCGTTTACCCTGTTGCATACATGTCAAACGTACATAGAACTTATATCGGTATGATTGAAAGATCAGAAAAAAATATAACATAATTAAATATGATTCTTCTTGAAAGTTTTTGTTTCTTAGAACAAATTAGTGGAAGTGTAACAATTTGTAATAGTTTCAGGTTGAAAATATGTTATTTTAAACAATTAAAAAAAAACAATAATACTCAACTTTTTGAATTATATTTATTCATACAAATATCTAATCCTTCGAGGCAAAAACTCAAAATGGCATCGGATGCTTTTCCTAAAATTTCGGGAAGAAGTTTTACTTGTTCAGAATCAAAAGCACCAAGCACATATTCAGACTGACGACCTTTGGCAAAATTATTGCCAATTCCCATTCTCATTCGGGCATAATTTTCAGATTGTAAAACTTCGTTGATGTTATTTAATCCGTTTTGCCCACCGCTACTTCCTTTAGCTCTTATTCTGATTGATCCAAAATTAAGATGCAAATCATCACAAATAACAAAAATATTTTCTTGAGGAATTTTATAATAGTGCATCCAGAAAGCCAAAGCTCGTCCACTCAAGTTCATAAAAGTGGTTGGCTTTATCAAATAAATATTTTTTCCTTTGTGTTTTAATAATGACGTTTGAGCCAATCTGTCGGTTTCAAAAGTAAGATTATTTAAAGATGCTAATTTATCTAAAACCATAAAACCTATGTTGTGCCTTGTGCGTTCGTATTCAAAACCCACATTTCCTAAACCAACAACTAAATAATTTGTACTCATCTAATAAAAACCTTAAAAATCGTAACCAAGTGTAAAATAAAGCCTTATTCCTTGATTGTTAAAATCTTTTACTCCCCATGCACAATCTAATTTTGCATAGTAACCAAAAATCATCGTTCTTACTCCAAAACCATATCCTAATAAAAATGGATTTCTGTAACTTCTTACTTGAGCTGTAAAAGGACCTTTAGCAATAGTTTCTGTATTATTACTATTATCCGAAAAAGGATTTGCTTGACCTGTCCAAGCAGCACCCGCATCAAAAAAAGCAATCGTTTGAAAATTTCGTAAGAAATTTGATTTAATTTGTCTTCTAATTAAATATTTAAAAATTTGTAATCTTAATTCAAAATTTGCCATTACATAATTATTACCAAACTGATTGGCATATTTAAAACCTCTTAAATTGGTAGCAAACTCATGGAAAAACAAATCTGTATTTCCAAAATCTTGGGTGGATTGATTGAGTGGATTTTTTTTATCATCAGGATTTTCTACTGAATTTAAAACCCAATTATCCATACCTCCGAGCATAAATTTCTTTGCAGCAGCACCCATAAAACTTCCGCCTGCCAAGCGAGTTGCAAACACAAGTTCTCTGTGAATTTTGGTATAATTTCTTATATCAAAATAGATTTTCCCGAAATTTAAAATAGAAGAATCTACTCCAAAATATTGGGTATATCCAAAACGTATTTTTGTACCTAAACTTGAATTTGTACCTACAATTCGTGCATTGTCAAACACATATTCTGCAGAAGCACCCACATAATGATTTCTAACTTCCTCTATACTTTGATAAAATTTTGAAGGAAATAAATTAGTGAAATTTGTCCATCCTAAAAAAGGCGATAAACTTACTTTCATGGATGGATTAAATGGGTAAGAAACTGCGGTTTCTAATTTATAAAAAGCATATCTATGATACAAAGCATTTCCTTGTCTATAAGAAATTACATCTTTGGTTATTTTAAATTTAAAATCTGTTCTTCTTTTTAAATATTCATACTCTGCCCACATCACACTAGTCCGAAAATCAAAAATAGCAAACAAGCCTGCGTTTATTCTATGATTTCCCATTAAATCGCTTAAACTTGCTGCAAATGTAAGACCAAAACCTCGAATTGGATCTACTCTTATTCCTGAAGTTAAATTATCAATAGCAAAATCATTTTTATATTTTACAGGCGATGTTACATAAATTTGATTATCTCGTAAACTAATATTTAATATTTTAGATCTACTTGGTGCTACATATTCTTGTACTTTTTTACTAGTCGAATCAGAACTTTTTGCTACTAAAGGCACTTTTTCAAACTCAAAAATATAATTATCAATATCTATTTCTGTGGTGTCTTTTGGTAATTGTTTTTTCTTTCTTTCTTGAATGAGTTCGTTTTGAGTTTTTACTGCAACCGACTCGCTTTTTGGTTTCAAAACTTTTTTCTTTTCTTGATTAATCGTTTCTACATCAATTAATTGCTGACGGTATGTTTTAATCCAAAGACTATCATTATAATTATTTGAGTTAAAATTTGTATCTAAAAAAATCCTATTTTTGCCATCATGATAAGTAATAAATGCTAAACTTGACTCTCTTTCATTAACATCAAAATTTTGCATACCTTGCCTAAAAGCCGAAAGCACGTGTTTGTTTGTGTCTTTTAAATTTGTTTTATAAAGTTGATTTATTCCGCTTTCATCACTCAAGTAAAATATATCTCCAAATCGGTTTACTTTAGGTTGTTGCTCATTAAATTTTGGTGTATTTGTAAGTCTTTTTGCTAAAGTTTTTGAGGTGTCTATATTATATAAAAAAATATCATGAATAGGTGATAATAATTGATAATCATACTTTTTTAAGGGTTGCAAAGAGTCGGTTGTTCTATTTGAGCTAAACACAAAAGATTTGGAAGATTTAGATAAAAATTGCGGATTTCTATCATCATAAATATCATTTGTTACTTTAGTTACATTATTATTTCGTAAGTTATAAAGAAAAATATCCGATTGACCCATGACATTTTCTCCACTAATAACCACCATTGAACCATCTTCATTAAAATTAAAATCATTTACCTGTTTAAAGTGTTTATAAATACCTCTGTAAGTTTGTTTTTGTGAATATTTAATATTAAAAAAATTAGAAATTTCGAGCCTTATTTTCTCTTTTTTTGTTTCAATTTCTTGTTTTATATCGTAAGTGATAAGCTTCATTTTATCTTGCTTTACATTCACAATACCCAATTTATTGTTGCTACGCCAAGCCAAAACGGGCATATTATAATCAACTTTTTGGTCAAAAGTTCTGTATCCACCTCTGTAAACCACGTTTTTAGAGCCCGTTTTTAAATTTTTGACAATTACTTTATATCTCCCTTTTTTGTTTTGAACATAAGATAATCGAGAGCCATCAGGACTTAAATGAATACTGCCATAAAAAGTTTCGTCTTTAGGATTTCTAATAATTTGAATAGAATCAGCAGGAGGTTTTAATGACTTCAAAGGTAAAATATTCTGCTCCAAATAGTAATTTTTCCATGATTTTAAAAAATATTTATAATCCATAGAAGTATTAAAAGCAAATGAACTTTCGTAATTTCTACTATATTTTGTGCTGCTTATTATATTTGAAATAATTTGTTTTCCATATCTTTGAGCTACAAAATTCCAAATTGACAATCCAATAATTCTTGCTTCGTCTCCAGAAAAACGATTGGGATTTTTAAATTTTTTATTTGTAAAAATATCTCTTATTTTATCATCATTTTCTGTTGTCCAATTTTGTGAAACATATTCCGTCAATCCACTCAAATACCATTCAGGAAGGCTCATAAAATAAGTACTTTGCAACACTTCTTTTATATTTCCGCCATAAAGCATTTCGTTTATAATCATGCCCGAAATTCCTTTGGCAATATCTTTTGTAAAATCAGTTTGAACCGAATTAAACGCAACTTCAACTCGGTTTTTAAGAAAAACCGAATAACCACCAATAAAAACTTGTTGATTAGATAAGCCAATATTACTTTGTTGCATATCAGAATTGGCAGCATAAACTACTAATTTGGTACGAGAATAAGGTGCATAACCCAAAATATTTGTAATTCGCTCGTATTCAGCTTCTGCATAACGAGCTGCCAAAACCTCAGCGGCTTGACTTTGTTTGTAAAAATAAATATCAAAATTATCTGTACTTATTACTTCCCACTTGAATTTTTGATATTGAATTCTGTTTTTGCCAAAAGCATCTTGCGAAGTTTGAGCAAAAATCATGGAATTATTATAACAAAAATAAAATAAAATAAGATAAATAAAATACTTTCGTATCAACTAATTTTAAATAAAACGCTAATTTAACGAATTAAATTTTATTTAATTAAATTAATTTAAAATCTAAAAATAAAAGTAATAAAATATTAAATATTTTAAAAATAATAATATAAAATAAAATGTTAAAAATCTATTTTGTTGCATTTGGATAATATTAAATTAATTTTGCAAAAAATAATAATTTAAAGAAATGAAAATAGCAATTTTGGGGTGTGGAAATATGGGTTATTCGTATGCAAAAGCGTTTATAAGAAACAAAATTGTTACTAAAGAAACTCTATTTTTGTTAGAAAAACCCGAATATGCACACCCAGAAATGAAAGAATTGGGTACAGTTATTTATGAATTAAATTCCGAAATATCAACCTGTGAAGCTATAATATTTGCTGTAAAGCCTCAGGATGCACATTCGGTTTACCCTGACTTGAAAAAATTTATAAAGCCTGAACAATTACTTTTAACAATTATGGCAGGCAAAACAATAGAGGTTTTAAATGAAAATTTAGGACATAAAAATATTGTGCGTGCAATGCCAAACACACCTGCACAAATAGGATTTGGGATTTCTGCTTATACACCTGCACCTAGTGCAAACAAAAATTCAATAGAATTAGCTGAAAAATTACTCGCATTTACAGGTAAAACCGTTTTTCTGACCGATGAATCACAACTAGATGCCGTAACGGCACTGAGTGGTTCTGGTCCTGCTTACTTTTATTATATAGTAAATGCCATGATTGAGGCGGGCAAAAAATTAGGAATAGAAGAAAAAACAAGTACTTTATTGATAAAAGAAACCATGAATGGAGCATTTCATTTAATGGAAAATTCAAATAAAAACTTACTTGAACTTATAGCCGCTGTTAAATCAAAAGGCGGCACAACTGAAGCTGCTTTAAATGTTTTTTCTGATAAAAAACTAGATCAAAGTATAGAATTAGCCATTTTTGCAGCCGAAAAAAGAGCCAAAGAATTATCGAAAATTTAACTTATGTGGGCAGTATTTCATAAAGAATTTCATTCGTTTTTGCATAGCTTAATTGCCTATTTGGTAATTGGTGTATTTTTGTTTTCGATCAGTTTTTTCATGTGGATAATACCCGAAGAAAATGTTTTTGATGGCGGATATGCCCATTTAGACACCCTTTTTTCTATTGCTCCTTATATGTTTCTTTTCTTAATTCCAGCCCTTACTATGCGTAGTTTTTCTGAAGAAAAAAAGACTGGAACTTACGAATTGTTAATTACAAAACCTATATCTGAAATTCAAATCATTTTAGGAAAATATTTTGCATGTTTTGCTTTAGCACTTTTAGCAATTATCCCAACAATAATTTATTTTATTTCGGTTTATTACATGGCAGATCCTATTGGAAACATAGATACGCCCGGAATTATTGGTTCGTATATTGGATTGATTTTTTTGGCAGCTATTTTTACTTCTATTGGAATTTTGGCTTCTGCTATTGCCGACAACCAAATTACAGCTTTTATAATTGCTATTTTAACTTGTTATTTGGTTTATACAGGCTTTGGCAGTTTGGCTTCGGTATTTGGAAATGGAAATATGGCAAATTTTATAGAAAAATTAGGTATTATTTATCATTATAATTATCTAAGTCGTGGACTTATAGATAGCAGAGATATTTTGTATTTTTTTAGTGTTATTTTTTCAGTACTTTCAATTACTTTTTTGGTAATAAAAGAAAAGTTATAGATGAATAATTACAAAATTGCTTTAGTAGGTAATCCTAATTCAGGAAAAACAACTCTTTTTAATATTCTTACTGGTTCAAACCAAAAAGTAGGTAATTTTGCAGGTGTAACCGTTGATAAAATTTCAGGTTATTTTTCTTTAAATAATGATATTAATTGCGAAATTTTAGATTTACCAGGAACTTACTCTATTTATCCAAGTACAGAAGACGAAACCATTTCTACTGAATTATTATTGAATTTTGAAAGCGAACAAATAAACCTAGTTTTGGTGGTTTGCGATGCCACAAATTTATATCGTAATCTCTTATTATTCAGTCAATTATATGATTTAAAACTACCAATAATTTTAGTTTTAAATATGATGGATGAGCTTCAAAATTTAGGTTCTGAAATAGATATTGAAAAACTTAAAGACACACTTAAAATTCCTATCATTGGTATTTCTGCAAAAAGAAATAAAGAAATTGAATCACTAAAAAATCTAATTCATATTTATTTTAAAAATCAAGATTTGTATGAATTAAACTATCAATTTTATAAGCCAAATCAATTATTTTTAGATACCTTTTTAGAGGATAATCATACAAAATCTTATAAAAGTATTGTTCAAATACATAAAAAAAATATCTCTAATCCTCAATTTGTTAAAGAAAATACTTTTGAAACAATTTCAAGATATAAATCTATTTTAAATATTACTAATTTAGCAGTAAAAAAACAAAATATAATTTCAAAAAAATCTGTAAAAATTGACAAAATATTATTAAACCCCTATCTCGGTAATTTATGTATGCTTTTGATATTTTTAGGAATTTTTCAAGCCATTTTTTCTTGGTCTGAAATTCCTATGAATTTGATTGATACAATCATGAATCAAATTTCAATTTATTTAAAATTATTTTTGGGAAATACTCTTTTTTCCGACTTTATTACTGATGGGTTACTTTCTGGAATAACAGGAATCGTAATATTTATACCTCAAATAGCATTTTTATTTTTCTTTATTTCTTTACTAGAAGAAAGTGGTTATATGGCACGAGTCATGTTTTTGTTAGATACAATCATGAGAAAATTTGGGCTTA
>REAG01000379.1 GCA_004294265.1 Cytophagales bacterium
TTGCAGAAAAACCCAGAACGATTAAAGAAATATTTTAACCATAAAGATATTCAATATGCTGCTTAAAAGTTTATAGTTATAGTACCGTCAGGTTAATAATAACATAGCTTTTACCTAAATTATTTTAAATTTAATAATACTTTTTGTATGTTTGTTAAAACTAAATAATAATGTTAGACGAAATAAACATCTTATTCCACCAAGGCAAACAATTTATACCAAATATAACCAACGCCAAATTACCAATTAATTTTACTAACGGAAGACCTATTATTTCAAATAATATCACTTCCCAAGAAGCCGATTTGGCAAATGCAATTTGCCCAACTCAAGCCATCGAAAAACAACCATTTTCTATTGATTTAGGAAAATGCACCTTCTGTATGGAATGTGTTAAAATTTGTGGAAAAGATAAAATAAACTTTACCAACGATTACAAGACCGCTACCAACAACCGAAATAATTTAATTATTAAAGCAGGAGATGACAAACCAATCCTTATTGAACAAAAAATAATAAGACCTGAAATTAAAAATATATTTAAAAAATCAATAAAATTAAGACAAATTTCTGCTGGCGGAGACGCCTCTCAAGAATGGGAATTAGGAGCCACAAACAATGTGAATTTCGATTGCAGCCGATTCGGAATAGATTTTGTTGCATCCCCAAGACATGCAGACGGAATCGTGATTACTGGACCAATAACAGAAAACATGCATCAAGCCATCCAAATTTGTTACGATGCAATTCCAAAACCCAAATTAATAATTCTTGTAGGTACTGAAGCCATTAGCGGTGGTATTTTTCAAAATAACAAAGCACTTAACCGAACATTTTTAGACAAAAATATCATAGACTTATATATACCAGGAAGCCTTCCACACCCACTCACCTTTATAAATGGGATGCTTCAAATAATGGGAAATATTTAAACAAAATAAAATACTTTAAATACTATAATATAATGCTCATTTGGACAATTGAAAAAATTAATCTCAATCTAAAATTTACTTGGAAACTTTCAAGAAACGAATCCAATACTAAAACTAATTTTTATATAAAAGTAAAACAACAAAACATAGAAGGCATAGGAGAAGTAGCACCAAACATTCGTTATAACGAAACCACAGAACTAATCCTCTCTGAATTTGCCATGATTCTTAACAACGATTTGCCTATTATAAAAAACATAGACCAACTCATTGAACTCCTAAATACCTTCAAATTATGCCAATCACTCAAAGCTGGTATCCAAAACGCATATTTAGACTTTTTTTTTAAGAAAAATAACATAAACCCATTCCAATATTTTTTACAAAAACCTATTTCTAAAACCCCAACAGCATTTACAATTCCAATAATGGAAATTGGAAAAATAAATGATTTTTTCCTCGAAAATAATTTACACCGATTCAAAACCATAAAAGTAAAAGTAAACCAACATACAGCACTCGAAACAATTGCAGAAATAAATAATATCACAAATGCAAAACTTATAATAGACCCCAACGAAGACTGGACAGATGTAGAAAGCCTACTTCAATGTATTGAAAAAATCAAAAATTATAACATCGCTTTTATTGAACAACCAATGCCCGCAAACAACACAGACCAATATAAATACCTCAAATTCCAAACCGTAATCGATATTTTTGCTGACGAATCAATCATTCAAAACCCCGATTTTGTAGAAATCAAAAGACAATTTCACGGAGTAAACATAAAACTAATGAAAACAGGAGGACTAATACAAGCAAAAAAAATATTAAACCAAGCAAAACTATTCGAATTAAAAACAATGATAGGATGCATGGTAGAAACAACAATCGGACTATCACATGCATTTCCTCTAGCATCATCCACTGATTACATCGACCTCGATAGTTTTTTATATTTGCAAAACGATTCATCAAATCAACTTTTTGAAAAAGATGGCATTATCTTTAAAAATTTATAAAAAATAAATAAAAATATAAAACCTTGATAATCAAGTAATTATTCCACAGACTAAAGTCTGTGATACAAAACCTTAATAATGTCTAATACTTCGAAATAAACTAAGCGTAATTTTTAGCAATATCTAATGCAACAGCTTTTAATGTACTTTCAACTGCATCATCAACAATTCCTTTACGCAATTTTTCCAAAATATCTTAAAACGAAAGATTGGATTTTTGTAGGGGCTTCGGTTGGTGTAGGAGCAGGTTTGTATTTTTTGGATGAAAAAATAAACGAAGATTTTATAGCAAGTCGTTCTCAGGCAACTGATGAAATTGTGAAATACGGAATTCGCAATTGGGGTGATTTTAGTTATCCGTTAATAGCTATTGGAACTACCTATGCTGCTGGTTGGATATTTAAAAGCGAACGCGAAAAAGAGG
>REAG01000227.1 GCA_004294265.1 Cytophagales bacterium
TATAAAGTCCAATAAATAATTACAATTCCTTTTTAACTTTTCCCCATTGGGGAAATAAGAAAGGGGTTTTCTAAAAATTTAATTGTAAATATTTAGTGAACTCAATATAAAAGCTTTTATCCTGCTATTAAAAAATAGAAATATCAATTAAATATCAATAGGTGATTTTTTTTTGAAAATATCAAAATATATCTCACCAAAATTTATTTGAAGACCTATATGATAGTAAAAACCATCAAAATCTGCTCTAAAGTCACTTTCCAAAATTGATTTTCTATAACCTCCAGAAAGTTGTGGATAAACCCATCTATGTAATTTTATAGTTGTTGCAATTCCGCCCAAAAGTGGCACGAATGTTCCTGTATTTTCTTTTTTACTATTTTGAACAACTTGGTTCAGTTTAGCTTCTGCTTTTTGCTGATCAAGAACTGAAAAATCAGGATTAACTTTTGAGTTCTGAAGTTCGTAAGAATATCTTCCAAATCCTATTTCTAATGGAATATCAATACTAACATATTTATTATTTATTAAAGTATAAGTAAAATTGAAAGTTCCGTAATATAAAAACAAATTTCTGTTTGCAAAATAGGTGGGAGTGGATTCAAATTCACCTTTTATTAACCTTACTTGTTTGCCAAAATCATTAAATCCAAGTTGTTTTTTTGTTGCTCTACTAATAAAATAAAATCCAATACCGTATCTAAATTTTTCTTTGTGTTTTAATCCAATATTTATGCCATAAACATCCACAGGAGCGAGATTTTTCCCAATAAAAGAGTTTCTGAAATCTAATTGAAATTGAAATCTAAGATTTACATATTTTTTATCTGCTGGTTTTCCTATAAATTCGTTTGGAGAAGTTGCTTTTAAATATAAAACATTGATAAGTAAAAGTAAAGTAATTATTTTCATTTATTAAATATAATTTTCAAATATAGTTTTTTTTAACAAACTATTAAAGTTGTTTTTTAAGATAAATATATTTTAAAGGTATTTAATTTTTGCTTTTTAAATAAGAAAATTAAATATTTCGATTTAACTTTTATTAAAAAAATCATGTTTATTATTAAAAAAATTAAACTTATTGGTTTTATTTTTATATTTGCCAATCTAAATTCAAAAAAAATGTTAAAAAATTGCGTTCACGTGTTGATTTTTGGATTGGTTTCTTACAATCTTTCAGCTCAAAAAATAGATTTAAAACAAGGATGGAAATTCAAACAAGGTGATAATTTAGAATGGGCAAAACCCACTTTTAATGACTCAGATTGGAAAGCTATTGAAGTAGATAGAAATTGGGAATATCAAGGATACGAAAAATATGATGGTTATGCTTGGTATCGCATCAAAGTGTTTATTCCGAGTAGTATTTTAGCAAAATCAATTTCAAAAGATAGTTTAAAATTACTACTAGGAAAAATTGACGACCACGATCAAACATTTTTGAATGGAACAAAAATTGGTGAAAATGGCGGATTGAAATTTGAGTTTGGAAATAAAAATACTTCTGCTGGATTTACCGCTTATAATACTGAGAGAAACTATACAATTTCTGTTCAAAATCCTGCTATTTTGTGGGACAAAGAAAACACTATTGCCATTCGTGTTTATGATCAAGGTGGTGGCGGTGGTCTTATTGAAGGCAAAAAATATAATATAGGTATGATAGACATTTTAGATGTCGTAAAATTAGATATTCATGCGAATCAATTTTTATTTAAACCTAATGGAAAGCTTAATAAAACAGTTTCAATTATGGTAAATACTACAACTTCTCAAAGTTTTAAAGGTAATTTTTTTGTTGAAATAACGGATATTATTACAAAAGAAATAAAAGCAAATTATAATGTTTCAGCCGAATTTAATTCACAAAATCCTTTTAATTTTGAGTTTAACTTACCCCAAAATGAAAATTTAAATATCACATATTCTTACACTGATTTAATTTCGGGAAATGGATTTTCAGAATCCCAAGAAGTACCATACATTTTAACACCAGCCGAAAAACCAGAACCAAAAATAAATGTAGCAAAAGTATTTGGTGTTAAACCTGGCTCACCTGTTTTATTTACAGTGGCTACAAGTGGCGTAAGACCAATTGTTTTTTCTGCCGAAAACCTTCCAACTGGGCTTAGTTTAGATGCCAAAACAGGTTTTATTACTGGAGTTTTAAATTCAAAATCTGAAACAATAGTAAAAATTACGGCTAAAAACCAATATGGTACAGATACTAAAAATATTAAAATTTCTTGTGGCGATTTGATAACACTTACGCCTCAAATGGGATGGAATTCATGGAATTGTTGGGGTTTGGCTGTATCTGACGAAAAAGTTAGAGCATCTGCTAAAGCCATGATAGATAAAGGTTTAATAAACTATGGCTGGGCTTATATGAATATAGACGATGGTTGGGAAGATAAACGTGACGAAAAAGGAGTTTTGCAGCCCAACGATAAATTTCCAAACATGAAAAAACTTTGTGATGATTTACATGCACAAGGTTTAAAAGTTGGCATTTACTCTTCGCCAGGTCCACAAACTTGCGGAAAATACGTTGGAAGTTATAAATTTGAACAACTCGACATCAACACTTGGGCAAGCTGGGGAATAGATTATCTAAAATACGATTGGTGTGAATATAGCCAAGTATATATGCCTAATTTTGTGATGAATACACCACTTTTAAAAAATCCAAAAGACATTGTAAACTACCAAAAACCATATATTGTGATGCAAAATGCCATTGATAATGTATCGCCAAAACGAGATATTGTATATAGTTTGTGTCAATATGGCTGGACAGATGTTTGGAAATGGGGAGCAATGGTGAATGGACAATCGTGGCGTACAACTGGCGATATTGAAGATAATTGGGCAAGTATGGCTGGAATTGGATTTAGTCAAGCGCCTTTGGCTGCGTATGCAAAACCTGGAAGATGGAACGATCCAGATATGCTTGTAGTTGGCAAAGTAGGCTGGGGACCAAGTCTCAGAAGCTCACGCCTAACCATAAACGAACAGTATACACACATTTCGCTTTGGTCAATGCTTGCATCACCTCTTTTGATTGGTTGCGACATGAGCCAACTAGACGATTTTACACTTAACTTGTTGAAAAACAACGAAGTAATTGACATTAATCAAGATCCACTTGGCAAACAAGCCGAACAAAAAATCAAAAATCAAAATTTTCAAATTTGGGTAAAACAATTAGAAGACGGCTCAAAAGCAATTGGTATTTTTAATGTTTCTGATAAAGAACAAAATATTTCGGTTGATTTTAAATCGGTTGGAATAAACACTGTTAAAAATGTAAGAGACGTTTGGCGACAAAAAAACTTAGGCGATTTTGGTGTTTACGAAACAATAATTCCTAAACATGGCGTAAAACTTTTGAAAGTTGAGTATAAAAATTAAATATATTTTATATTTATTCTCCTAAATTATAATATTCAAGTCTAAGTATGCTAATTTAGACTTGAATAATACTATATCAAATATGATAATTACACATACCATATCAAGTTTAAAAGCAGAATTAACAAAACATAAAGCTCTAAATATAGGATTTGTGCCAACCATGGGAGCCTTACACAATGGTCATTTATGTCTAATTAAAGAAGCAAAATTAAATACAGATTTTGTGGTTTGCAGTATTTTTGTAAATCCAATTCAATTTACAAATAGTTCAGATTTAGAAAAATATCCTCGTACTCTAGAAAGTGATATTAAAAAGTTAGAAATCGAAAACTGTGATTTACTTTTCTTACCTTCCGAATCTGA
Organism: Cytophagales bacterium; assembly: GCA_004294265.1. Classification (GTDB taxonomy): domain Bacteria; phylum Bacteroidota; class Bacteroidia; order Cytophagales; family UBA9547; genus REAG01. The sequence goes on from REAG01000227.1 coordinate 3,784, forward strand.
AATTTATGGGCAAACTACAAGTTTAGAAATTAATTTTCCTTACCAAAATTCCATTATGGAAGGAAAATTTAGACCTTGTCATTTTAACGGTGTTGCTATTATAGTTGCTAAGCTTTTTAATTTTGTCCAACCACAAAAAGCATTTTTTGGACAAAAAGATTTGCAACAATGTTTAATAATCAAACAATTAATTGAAACACTTTCTTTTGATATTGAATTGCATATTGTTCCTACAAAACGAGAATCAGACGGATTAGCAATGTCTTCTCGAAATGTTAGACTTTCGGAAAATGGGCGAAAAATAGCACCACTTTTGTATAAAAAAATAAATTCAATTTCAACAAACTTACAAGATTTTGAACTAGAAAAAACACTCGCTATCGAATTTTTAAATAGCAATGAATTAATTAAAGTTGATTATATTGAAATAGTAGAAATGCAATCTGGCGAATTAGCTAATCATTTTGATAAAGGAAAAAAATATGGTGTTTGTATTGCAGCTTTAGTTGATAATGTTAGACTAATTGATAATATTATTACTGAATTTTAATAGTATTATATTTTTTTTGAAAAGGAAATATTTATTTCAGTAATATAAAAGATTATTTATTAAAAATATGCCAAAAAATGAAGTAAATATTGTTTGGTTAAAGCGAGATTTAAGAACCAAAGATCATCAACCATTTTTTGAAGCAGAAAAATCAAAAATTCCTTACATAACAATTTTTATTTTTGAACCATCTTTAATTTCTCACCCTGATACTTCTTTACGCCATTTGCAGTTTCAGTATTTTTCAATCATGGATATGAATGTGGTTTTGGATAAATCAAATCAAAAAGTAGAAATATTTTGGGGCGAAGTAAAAGATGTTTTTGCTGATTTATTAAATCAATTCAATATTAAACAAGTATTTAGTTATCAAGAAAGTGGAATTCAAAAAAGTTTCGATAGAGATATATTTTTAAAAAAATATTTTAATTTTTACTCCATTATTTGGTCAGAATTTCAGCGAGATGGCGTTGTGAGAGGTAAGAAAAACAGATATGGTTGGGATAAGCAATGGTTTGGTTTTATGCACGCACCACTTTTTGTAAATGATTTTAAACCAAAAACTAATTTAGAAATCAATAATAATTTTCAAATTCCTACTAAAAATTTAGAAGAATTTAAAAATTACAGCAAAGAAATGCAACCTGGTGGTGAGTCTAATGGCATAAAATATTTGCAAAGTTTTGTAGCTGAAAGAGGAAATAATTACAGTAAATTTATTTCTAAACCGCACGAAAGTAGAAAATCTTGTGGAAGACTTTCGCCTTATTTGGCATGGGGAAATTTGAGTATTAGATTGGTTTATCATTTTGTAAAAACATACTCATCTGAAAAAATAAATAAAAAACCTTTTGATAATTTTCTTATTCGTCTGCATTGGCATTGCCATTTTATTCAAAAATTTGAAATGGAATGTAGATATGAAACTGAGTGTGTAAATCGTGGGTACGAGTTGTTAGAATTTGATAAAAATGAAGAACTTTTAAATGCTTGGAAAACGGGGCAAACGGGTTTTCCAATTGTGGATGCTTGTATGCGTTGTTTGATTCAAACAGGTTGGATAAATTTTAGAATGAGAGCAATGGTGGTTTCGTTTCTTTGTCATCATTTATTACTTAATTGGAAAGATGGCGTTTATCATTTGGCACAACTTTTTTTGGATTACGAGCCAGGCATTCATTATCCGCAATTTCAAATGCAAGCAGGAACAACAGGAATAAACACCATTCGCATTTATAATCCCATAAAAAACTCGATTGAACATGACGCTTTGGGGAAATTTATTTATAAATGGGTGCCTGAATTGCAAAAAATCGATGTTTTAAACGTGCATCAACCTTGGAATTTATCTGAATTAGAACAACAATTTATTGGTTTTAAATTAGGAGTAAATTACCCTTTTCCAGTTGTAAATTTAGAAATTAATGGTAAGATTGGTAAAGAAAAAATATGGAATCACAGAAAAAATGAACTTGTAAAAAAAGAAAATATTCGTATTTTGAGTTTGCACACCCGAGCAGGACGCAAAAACGAAAATAACGATGAAAACACCGATGATAATGACGCTATTATTACGGAAGATTAATTTTAAAATTATTTAAAATGGATTTATTTAATCAAAAATTTAATTGTGATTTTAATATTTTACCTTCAAACGGAATTGTAAATTATTATGGAAAAGTATTTTCTAGAAATGAATCTGACTTTTATTTTAGTAAGTTATTAAATAGTATTTTATGGAAAAATGATGAAATTTTAATGTTTGGAAAGAAAATCATTACTTCTCGTAAGGTAGCTTGGTATGGAGATGAAGATTTGTCATATACTTATTCAAAAGTAACTAAAACACCTAATAGCTGGACTCCAGTTTTAATGGAAATAAAAGAAATTGTTGAGAAAAAAACAAATGAAACTTACAATTCATGTTTATTAAATTTATATCATAATGGAAGCGAAGGCATGGGCTGGCACTCAGATAATGAAAGAGAATTAAAACCAAATGGAGCTATTTGTTCAGTAAGTTTTGGAGAAAATAGAGTTTTTTCATTTAAAAATAATGTTACAAAAGAAACAGTTTCAATAGATTTAGAAAGTGGCAGTTTATTACTAATGAAAGGAGAAACGCAAAGTTATTGGAAGCATCAATTACCAAAATCAAAAAAATATAACTATCCACGCATCAATCTTACTTTTAGGACTATTCAAAAATGAATTTTGATTTTAATAATTGAAGTAATAATTTAATATTTTATCTAAATAAATATACTTTTAAATAAAATATCTTCATGCATATTATATATTTAAAATAAATTAATCATATTTGCATATAAAAAAAACAAAATGAAAGGAATAATATTAGCTGGAGGTTCTGGCACTCGTTTGCATCCACTTACTTTAGCAGTAAGCAAACAATTAATGCCTGTTTATGATAAACCGATGATTTATTACCCATTATCAATTTTGATGATGGCGAATATTAAAGATATTTTGATTATTTCTACACCTCACGATTTGCCACATTTTAAAAAATTATTGGGAGATGGAAAATCTTTAGGATGCAATTTTGAATATGCTGAACAACCTCTGCCGAACGGATTAGCACAGGCTTTCGTGATTGGTGAAAAATTTATTGGTAATGATAAGGTGGCTTTGGTTTTGGGTGATAATATTTTTTATGGCTCTGGATTAATTCAATTATTACAAGAAAATAATAATCCCGATGGTGGCGTGGTGTACGCTTATCATGTTACAGACCCAGAAAGATATGGCGTTGTTGAATTTGATAAAAGTAATAAAGTTATTTCTATTGAAGAAAAACCCGAAAAGCCAAAATCGAATTATGCCGTTCCTGGACTTTATTTTTATGATAATTCGGTGGTTAAAATTGCTAAAGAACTTAAGCCAAGCCCTAGAGGTGAATATGAAATTACAGATGTAAATAAAAAATATCTTGAAATGGGTAAACTTAAAGTAGGCGTTTTGAGTAGGGGAGTTGCATGGTTAGATACTGGCACTTTTGCTTCTTTAATGCAAGCCGGACAGTTTGTGCAAGTGATCGAAGAAAGACAAGGTTTGAAAGTAGGTTGCATAGAAGAAATTGCTTATAGAATGGGATTTATTACTGCTGATGCACTTACTAAAATTGCCCAACCTTTGGTAAAAAGTGGCTACGGAAAATATTTATTAGATTTGCTAAAGCAAGAAAATGAATAAAAATGATAGTTTAATTCATAAATTATGGACAATTATTTACGCCCTTTTTTATCCTGTTTTAATGGTTTTTAGTTCTGTATTTTTGTTTATAACTCAAATTATGAGTTATCCATCAAGGTTGGTAAGGCGGATTTTAGAAAAAATAAATCTGCCCAATCAATCTTGATATTTTTTATTTAATTTTATTAAATAAAAGATATAGCTTAGTTTTGGTTTTTATAAAATCAAAACATGAAAAAGCAAAATCAAAAGCAAGTTTCTAAAGCACCAAGAATTCCAAAAATTTCGCATATTCATAAGCCAAGTAATTTATCACTCATAGATTGGCAAATTGCTTTACGCAAACAATTTGGTTCGGATAATGTGTTTGAAGTCAAGAATTTGGGTGATAGACCTGTATATTCTGATTTTTCGGTTTTGAATCCTAAAAATAATAATTCTTACAAAGTTGCTATTCGTAGCAATCAACGTGGAATTAATTTTTGCACCTGCAAAGATTTCAAAACCAACGAACTTGGCACTTGCAAACATATTGAATATGTTCTTTTTCAAATCAATAATTATCCACCTTACAAACGAATTTTACAACAAGAATATACGCCAGAATACACCTCAATTTACTTACATTATTCTAAAGAAAGGTCTGTAAAAATCAGAATTGGCACGCAACAATCTGAGGCTTTTAAAACTTTGGCTTCACAGTGGTTTGACACAGATTTTGTGCTTAAAGAGAACGCATATCAACATATCGAAACTATTTTGCAACAAGCAAATGCTATAGAAAATCAATTTAGATGTTACCCCGATGCTTTGGAATTTATTTTAGAGAAAAGAGAAAGAATAATTCGTTTATCAAAATTACAATCACTATTTAAAAATGACAATATTTATGAAGATTTGCTAAAAGCAAAACTTTTCCCTTATCAAAAATTAGGCGTAGAATCACTTTTGAAATCGGGCAGAACTTTACTTGCCGATGATATGGGTTTAGGAAAAACTTTACAAGCGATTGGGGCTTGCGAAATGCTTAAAAAATATTTTAATGTTACTAAAATATTGGTTATTTGTCCTACTTCGCTTAAATATCAATGGAAATCTGAGGTAAATAAATTTACTTATTCAAGCATTAAAGTTATTGAAGGTGCTTTTCCGACCCGAAAATTAATGTATGAAGAAGATGAAAGTACTTATAAAGTAGTAAGTTATAATACAGTCGTAAACGATGTTTCTTACATTAATCTCATGGAGCCTGATATTATTATTTTGGATGAAGCTCAAAGGATAAAAAACTGGCAAACAAAAATCTCTACGCAGGTTAAAAAACTATATTCTAAATATGCGATTGTTCTTACTGGAACGCCACTCGAAAACAAATTAGAGGAACTTTATTCGGTCATGCAATTTGTGGATTTATATAAATTAGGACCACTTTATTCTTACTTAGATAAATATCAACGTAAAGATGAGCATGGAAAAATAATTGGTTATCAAAACTTAAATAGCATTGGAAAGCAATTAGAAGGCGTTTTGATTAGGCGTACAAAAAAAGAAGTTCTTACTCAATTACCTATCCGAATGGATAAAAATTTGTTTGTTCCAATGACAGACGAACAAACGATTATGCACTCTGAATATCAAGCTCAAGTGTCTAAATTGGTAAATAAATGGAAACGAATGGGCTTTTTGGATGAAAAAGAACGCCAAAAATTACTCATTAATCTAAATATGATGCGAATGGTTTGCGATAGTACTTATATAGTTGAACCTAACGAAAAACATTATGACACAAAAGTAGATGAATTAATGTGTATTTTGGAGGAAGCTCTTACTAATCCTGATCAAAAAGTAGTCATATTTAGTCAATGGCAACGTATGACCCAATTAATTGCTAAAGAATTGCAAGAGCGTGAAATGCAATTTGAATATTTGCACGGAAACATTCCGAGCAAGGATAGGGAACAATTATTGATAAATTTCAAAGAAAATCCTGCTTCAAAAGTGTTTTTATCAACCGATGCGGGTGGTGTTGGATTAAATTTACAAACGGCTTCTTTGCTTATCAATGTTGATATTCCTTGGAATCCTGCGGTTTTGGAGCAACGCATAGGGAGGATTTATAGGCTTGGGCAAAAAGAAAATGTACAAATTATTAATTTAATTTCATCTGGAACTATCGAACATAGAATGTTAGATGTGTTGAAATTCAAAAACTCAATGGCAGCTGGGGTTTTGGATGGCGGTGAGGATACTATTTTCTTGACAGATTCTAAATTCAATGAATTTATGAAAACAGTGGAAGGAATTAGTTCGACAGAAACTGCAGTAAATAAAGGTACAGAAATTGCAGAACCTTACGAATCTGAAATAGTAGTTCCTACTTTAAACGAGAAACAAAATAAACCCGAAAATCCTGGCGAACAGTTATCAATGTTTGATTTGGAAGAAGATGAAGAAGTAGAAACTGCTAAACCTTTTCAACCAAATGAAACTGTCGATTTGGAACCAAATGAACTTCTAGCCAAAGGATTTGATATTTTCGCTCAGTTTGCCAAAGCACTTTCAACCAAAGAAGGAAGCGAAAAATTAATGAATCAACTTATTAAAAAAGATGAAAAAACAGGTGAGAAATACTTGAAATTACCTGTCGAAAACGAAAAAGTAGTCGAAAATGCGATTCATGCTTTAGCGAGTTTAGCGAAATTATTCAAAAATTAAATTTTAAATAATTATGCTTATTTTTTGTATTTATTTACTAAATTTTGTAATAATTTTATTTTAATAAAATAAAAAAAGTTTAAGTTTAAAAACTAAGAAATTTAAAGCATAGCAGCTTTATTGATTAAGTCGTTTAACTGAATTTTCATTTGAGAAATTTCCTTTTCTTGTTCTTCAATTTTTTCTTTCAATGGTCGATTTGCTTCTCGTCTGTCCCAATACATATAAGCTATTGAACCAAAAATACTTGCAATTAATACTAAAATGAGATTCCATAAATTGTCAAATCTTTTATCTTGCGAGTCAAATCTTTTATCTTGCGAATCAAATCTTTGGTTCATGTAATATTTTAAATCATCAATTTGTTTTTGGTGTGATTCTAAAAGCCAAATTGTTTTTTGAATATTTTCTCTATCTT
>REAG01000228.1 GCA_004294265.1 Cytophagales bacterium
TTTATATTTATATTTATATTGTTTTTTTAATATATTAACCTTAAATTCTTTAATGTTAATAAAAAAATAATATTTGTATCAATATTTTCTGTGCCTAATTCGACCACTCTTTTTGATTTTTCTTCCACACTTTTTGCTGATTTAATAATTCCACGCCCTTTTCCGAATACTTTTACTTACCGTGTGGCTGATGATCAAACACAAAATATTGCTATTGGCAGTCGTGTAGCGGTTTCTTTTGGAAAAGGTGCAGGTCAAATAATTACAGCCTTAGTTGTAAAACTACATCAAAATCCGCCTTTGGCTTACGAGGCAAAAATGATTTTTGAAGTATTAGATGAAACTCCTTCAGTGAACGAAATTCAAATTAAGTTTTTCAAATGGATTTCAGAGTATTATATGTGTTTTATTGGCGAAGTGTTGCAAGCGGCTTTACCTTCTGGATTAAAAATTAATTCTGAAATTAAAATTCAAATTAATCCTCAGTTTTTTGTACTTCAAAATGATCCAAATTGGCAAGATAAATTTGACTTTACATACAATGAAACTTTACTTTTAACAGAACTTTCTACAAAAGATATACTCTCTTATTCAGAAATTTCCCAGTTTTTACAAACTAAAAATCCATTCAAAATAATTAACTCTTTGGTGAAAAAAGAAGTTATTTTAACTTTTGATGAAGTAAAAGAAAAATATAAACCTAAAATAGTTAAAAAAATTCGTTTTACTTTCAAATATTGCAAAGATCCAGAATCTTTAAAATACCTTATAAAAGAAACTGAAAAGCAACCTAAAAGATTAGAAATAATCTTGGAATGTATGCAGATTTTAAAACCCCAATTAATTGATTATCAAAACTTTAATTCAATAGGAATTTTAAAATCATATTTTAATGAAAAATTCTCATCCAGTTCTTTACAAGCATTAATATCAATAGGAGTTTTGGAGGAATTTACTATTATTCAATCAAGATTAGAAGAATTTGGTTCAAATCTACATTTATCCGTAGCTCATTCGCTTACAGAACATCAACAAAAAGCATACAATGAAATAATTTTACATTTTGAAAAATCAGACTCAGTCTTACTTCATGGCGTTACAGGTAGTGGCAAAACTGAAGTCTATATTAAGCTCATTACCAACGTATTAGCTCAGGGCAATCAAGTTCTTTTTCTTTTGCCTGAAATAGCTCTTACTACTCAAATTGTGTTTCGATTAAAGAAAATATTTGGTAATAATTTAGGCGTTTATCATTCTAAATATTCTGATAATGAAAGAGTTGAGGTATGGAAAGGAATTAAAAATGGCACAATTAATATTGTAGTTGGTGTTCGTTCATCTATTTTTCTGCCTTTTGATAATTTAGGATTAATAATTATTGATGAAGAACATGAAAGTTCTTACAAACAATACGATCCTGCTCCGCGTTATAATGCAAGAGATGCGGCTTTAATGTTAGCTCGTTTGCATCATGCCAAAACTTTGTTGGGTTCGGCAACGCCTTCTTTAGAATCTTACTATAATTGCAAAGAAAATAAATGGCAATTAGTAGAATTATTTCAAAGGTTTTCAGATGCTAAAATGCCTGATATACAGTTGGTTGAAATAAAAAATAAAAAATCAAACCCAGAAGTAAATAATGATTTTTCAGAAACTTTAGTTAATGAAATAAAAAATGCAATTCATAAAAAAGAACAAGTAATATTATTTCAAAATAGAAGAGGATATTCTCCTTATATATGTTGCGAAAGCTGCGGATTTGTACCTGATTGTAAAAGTTGTGCTGTCAGTCTTACTTTTCATTTACAAAAAGGTGATTTAAAATGTCATTATTGTGGGCATACCGAACGAGTTCCGCAACGCTGTCCGCAATGTGGAAGTTCAAAGTTTATAACTGTTGGTTTTGGAACTCAAAAAATAGAAGAAGATATTCAATTAATATTACCAAAAGCGCGTGTTCAACGGATGGATTTGGATACAACTCGCTCTAAATATGGCTATCAAAAAATAATCCATGCAGTCGAAAATGAAGAAGTTGATATTTTGGTCGGAACTCAAATGGTTACGAAAGGATTGGACTTTGAAAAGGTAAGTTTAGTTGGCGTTTTTGATATTGATAGAATGTTGCATTTTCCTGATTTTAGATCACACGAGCGAGTTTTTCAGCTCCTAACTCAAGTGGCTGGTAGGGCAGGGCGAAAACTAACAAATGGGTTGGTTCTCATACAAACTTCGCAAATAAATCATCCTATTTTCTTAAAAATTATCGAAAATAATTACAAAGAATTATACTCAGAAGAGATTTATGAAAGAGAAAAATTTATATATCCACCTTTTAGTAGAATAATAAAAATTATAATTAAAGATAAAAACAAATCTTTGGCAGATGATGTAGCTTTAACCTTATCTAATAATCTTAAAAAGCATTTAGGAAAAAGAGTTTTAGGTCCCGAATCGCCTTTAATTGATAAAATTAGAGATTTTTTTATCAATGATATTCATATTAAAATTGAAAAAAAAGGAATGGATATTGTAAAATGTAAGGCTTTGATTTTTAAAGAAATAGAATCTATTTATCACGAAAAAAAATACAGAACTTGTTTAGTTCAGTTAGATGTTGATCCTATTTAGTTTTATAAAATATTATATTTTGATAGGTTTTTGAACTTTAAATCGTGTTTTATTTGCAATATATTGAACTAATATAAAATTATAAAAATGAAATTCTTATCTCTATTTATTTATCCAATTGCTCATTTAATTACTAAATTAAATCAAAAATGGATAAAAAACCCTGTTTTTTATCAACATAAAATTAGAATTGAACTTATAATCAAAGCTAAAAATACAGTTTTTGGAAAAAGTAATAATTTTAGCAATATTAAAAACTATGAAGATTTTAAAAAAAATATACCAATTGCCGATTATGAAGATTTAAAACCTTATATTGAAAGAATAAAAAACGGAGAAAAAAATATTTTATGGCATGGAAAACCGCTTTATTTTGCCAAAACATCTGGAACTACTTCTGGAACAAAGTATATTCCAATTAGCAAAGAATCAATTTCATACCATATTAATTCCGCTCGGGATGCACTATTTAATTTTGTAGTTGAAAAAAAATCTGCAAAATTTTTCAATAAAAAACTGATTTTTCTTTCTGGAAGCCCTGAAATTGAAACTATAAATGGAATTTATGTAGGTAGATTATCAGGAATATCAAACCATCATGTGCCAAAATGGTTGAAAAAAAATCAATTACCTAGCCATAAAATTAATTGTATGGAGGATTGGGAAAGTAAGATTGACGCCATTGTAGAAGAAACTGTATTGGAAGACTTATCTCTTATTTCGGGGATTCCGCCTTGGGTTCAAATGTATTTTGATAAGTTAGAAGCAAAAACTGGTAATAAAATAAAAGATATTTTTCCGAATTTTTCTTTATTTGCTTACGGTGGCGTAAATTTTGAACCGTATCGAAAAAAGATATTTGAAAGTATTGGAAAGCAAATTGATAGCCTCGAAACTTACCCTGCTTCGGAAGGATTTATTGCCTATCAAAATTCTCAAAAAGATAATGGATTATTACTTTTAGTAAATAATGGAATTTTTTATGAATTTATTACTGTTGATAGTTATTTTTCTGAAAATAGAGTAAGAATTTGCCTTAACGATGTCGAAATAGGAGTAAATTATGCTTTGATTATCAATTCAAATGCAGGACTTTGGGGCTATTCTATTGGCGATACCATTAAATTTGTTTCATTATTTCCGCATAAAATTGTTGTTACTGGTAGAATTAAGCATTTTATTTCAGCTTTTGGCGAGCATGTTATAGCAGAAGAAGTTGAAAAATCTATGCAATTCGCTTGTAGTTCAAATCCTGAAACTAGGCTTTCTGAATTTACAGTTGCTCCGCAAGTGGTTAATAATCAAGGTGGTTTGCCTTTCCATGAATGGTTGATTGAGTTTTCAACTCCACCTCAAAATCTAGAAAAATTTGCTAAAGACTTAAATGATAAAATGTGTGAACTAAATTCATATTATGATGATTTAATAAAAGGAAATGTACTTCAAAATTTAAAAATTACTAAAATTAATACTTTTGGTTTTGTTAATTATATGAAATCTATAGGAAAACTTGGCGGACAAAACAAAGTTCCAAGGCTGAGTAACGACAGAAATATTGCCAATTCTTTAATTCAATATATAGAATAAAAATTAATTTTAATTTATCAATTTATATAAATTCCAATAATTAATTACAAATTCCTTTTTAACTTTCCCCCATTGGGGAAATAAGAAAGGGGTTTTCTAAAAATTTAATTGTAAATATTTAATGAACTCAATATTAGTATAAATTTTTACTCATAATACTAAATTTTAATTTTTATATTATTACAATAATATTTTTTTTTTAAAATATTATTGTAAAATATTGGTCTTAATGAAAATATTGATTTATTTTGATAAAAATTAAATCAATTCCATGAAGAAAATTATTTCAGTTTCAACAGCCATAGTTTGGATGGCATTAGTAAGTTTTTCTTGTAGTAAAAAAGAAACTCCAGCTTCAGAAACAAAAACAGGTACGTCAACCCAAGAAGCAACCACACCTCAAGTAGAAAGAAAAAGTGCCGAGAATTTAGATTCGCTCACTTCAATATTGGTAAAATGTTTAAAGTCTAAGGATAAATTGATGTATGCGAGTTATTGCTTTACAACCGAACAAGAAGAAACATTATCAAATTTGATTGGGGATAAAAAGAAAAAGAAATATTTTCAACGTGAATTTGGATTTAGTTTGCATGAAGAAGTGGTGTATTTTGAAAATATAGTTAAATATATTGAGAAATCAGGTATTGATTTAAATAAAATTGAGAATTCAATCATTGAAGCTATTGATTACAACAAAAGCAATTACGAACCTGTAGAGTTAAAAGAAGTAATAATTCCTATTATGCAAGAAGGAATTGAAAGAGATATAGTTTATGTTGCTGTTCAAATTGATGGACGTTGGTATTTTACTTCAGAATTAAGTTTATAATTTTAAAATAAAATTCTTATAACCCACCGAATCAAACTTCTGTGGGTTTTTTTCTATTATACATGTTAGAATTTAATACTAAACTTAATCATAATTTTGGTTGGATTGAAGTTATTTGTGGATGTATGTTTTCAGGTAAAACTGAATTATTATTACAAAAAATAAATTTTACAAAATTACATAATTTTAGTTATATAATTTTCAAACATAATATTGATATTAGATATTCTCAAACTGAAATTGTTTCACACAACAAAAATAAAATTGAAGCAATTTCATTAAGTAAATCTACTGATATTTACAAATATTTATCAAATGAAGCTATTATTTTCATAGATGAAGTGCAATTTTTTGATAAGGAAATCGTTGAAATTAGTGTTAATTTAGCAAATGAAGGTAAGAAAATTATATTATCAGGCTTAGATATGGACTATAAAGGAAAACCTTTTGAACCAATGCCAAATTTATTAGCAGTTGCAGACTATGTTTTTAAATTGAAATCAAAATGTTCAGTTTCTGGGCTTGAAGCATCGTTTTCTAAAAGAATAATTCAATCTGATGAACAAATAGTTTTGGGAGAAAATGAAAGTTATGAACCAAGAAATAGAAAATATTTTATATGAATTTTAAAATTGTAGTTTTAAAAATATGTTTTTTTTTAATTTTTAATTTTTCTAAAGCTCAAGTTAAAAATGTAGCTATTGGTAAATGGAGAGTACATTCAAGTCTTAGAAACGCAACTTGTATAGAAATTACTCCTGATAGAATTTATGTAGGCACTCAAGGCGGGCTTTTTTATATTGATAAATCAACAAATGAAATAAAAGGAATTTCAGTTACTGATGGATTAAGTGATTTGAATATTAGTGCGATGAAATATTCAAATACCCTCAAAACCTTGGTGATTGCGTACGAAACTGGAGCCATAGATTTAATAAAAGAGAATGATAAAATAATCGTTATTAATGATGTTAAAAACTCAAATAGAAGTGGTTCAAAAAGAATTAATGATATTACATTAATTAAAAATTTTGCTTTATTATCATGTGATTTTGGAGGAGTTTTATTAGATTTAATCAAATCTGAAATTAAAGAAAGTTACTTAAATATTGGTAAAGACGGTTCAACCTTAAGTATATTTTCTGCTGCTTCAAAACCAGATTCTTTGTTTTTAGCAACCTCTCAAGGGTTACTTAAATCAAGATTTTCTAATAGAAATTTAATGGATTTTGGGACTTGGACACGAGAAAATATTTTAGGAACAACCATAACTTCTGCCATTCATTCCATCGCTGTCAAAAATAATTATTTATTAGCTTCAATCAATAATAAAGCAACTTATTCTAATAAAAATGGAGTTTGGCAAGAAATATTTAAAAATAATTCAAATTTGAAATTAATTCAAGTAAACCAAGAAATTTATGCAATCAGTAATAATCTTTTATTAAATATAAAAGAAAATTTGATTGATACTTTAAAAGGTAATTTTACTTTTTCGCCAACGGACGTTGCTATTGAAAAAGATGGTAAAATATACCATTCCGATTTGAACTCAACTTTAGTGAAATTTAATTATCAACAATCAGAAAAAACAAACTTAAATACATCAAACACAAATTCAACTTTTCAATTATTAAATTTTGAGGATGCGATTTTTAAAATGGCTACAGGGTATGACGGATTGACAGATGGAATTGGAAAAAGAGAAGGTTTTAGTGTTTTAAAAGGAAAAGATTGGTTTAATTTTGAGCCAGGCGATAGTGAATATAACATTCCAAATAAACCTGATTATTCTGATGCAGCCTACGATAAAGATCGCAAATTAATGTATTACTCTTCGGTAGGAAGTGGGGTTTTAATTCAAAATATGGATGTAAGTAAGCCAAATGAAGCGTCCAGAAAAATGGAGATTATTGACCATAAGACAGAATCCTGTAAAATGTTTGAACAATTTACTAATGGTGGACCTCGAACAATTGCAGTAACTTACAGCAAAGAAGAAGATGTTGTTTGGGTTTCTGCACCAGTAAATAATGTTTGTATTTATAAAATTAAACCAGATAAAACTTGTCAGTATATTAGTTTTTGTGGCTTTATAAAATCCATTAAAGGTAATGTTTTAGGCTCTGAACAGCTAAACTGTAGATATCCATATAAAATTATCGTAGATGAATATTTGAATAAATGGGTTCAATTATCAACAGACAACCAAAGTGGAATAATTGTTTTTAATGAAGACGAAGGAGTAAATTCTAACAATTACCCTTATAAAAGTGTGTTTTTAACTACTGGAGTAAGCAACGGAGATTTACCATCTCAAAGGGTGAATTGCCTTACAAAAGATTTAAAAGGTGATATGTGGGTAGGAACTTCTAAAGGGGTTACTGTTTTTTATAATAATGGGAATTTTTTAGATAAATACGATAAAAAAAATAAAAATGTTACTGAAATTACAGATTCTAAAGTGCCAAGATTTGAAGGATTTCCTTTACTTTTTGATGTAAATATTAGAGCAATAGAAGTGGATGGAGCAAATCGAAAATGGATTGGAACCGAAAATGGATTGTATTTAATGAGTGAAGATGGTTCAAGGCAAATACATTTTTTTAATACTTCAAATAGCCCCTTACTTTCAAATGTAATTTTGAATATTAAAGTAAATAAAAAAACTAGTGAAGTTTTTATAAATACAGATGTTGGTCTTTTTTCTTACAGAGGCGATGCTACTGAAGGTTTGGAAACTGAACCAGAATCAATTCATATTTTTCCGAATCCAATGAAATATTCTTACGAAGGTCTTGTTGGTTTTACTGAACTTGGAACAAGTGCTAAAGTTAAAATAATAGATATGGCCGGGAATTTAGTTTACGAAACTACCGCTAATGGTGGAATGGCAACTTGGAATGGCAGAAGTACAAAAGGAGAAAAAATAGCTCCAGGCGTTTATGTAGTTCTAACTTCTAAAGATGATGGCGAGGTTGCCGTTTCTGGAAAATTATTTGTAACAGAATAAATTAATATAAATGAGTTGGTTTTCTAGTTGGTTTGATTCTCCTTTTTATCACGTTTTGTATAAAAACAGGAATGATATTGAAGCTCATTTTTTTATTGATAATTTAATTTCTTACTTAAATCCAATCCAAAATTCATTATTCTTAGACTTGGCTTGTGGCAAAGGAAGGCACAGTATTTATTTGAATTCTAAAGGAATTAACACTGATGGATGCGATTTATCTCCGAAAAGTATAACTTTTGCCAAAAAAAGTGAAAATAAAAGTCTTCATTTTTTTGAACATGATATGCGTGAAAATTTAGATAAAAATAACTATAATTATATCTTAAATTTATTTACTAGTTTTGGATATTTTGAAGATAGTAATGATAACTTAAAGATGCTAAACTCTGTATTTGAGGGTCTTGAATCTAACGGAATTTTTGTTTTAGATTTTTTTAATTCCTATCATGTTGTAAAAAATTTAGTAAGTTATGAAACTAAAAATATTGATAATATTGACTTTAAAATATCAAAAAAAATAGTAGATAACTTTATTTGTAAAAATATAAATTTTGATTTCGATAATATAAGTTATCAATTTACCGAAAAGGTTGAAGCCTTAACAATAAATGATTTTGAAGTTATGTTTAAAAAAACTGGTTTTAAGATTATTGATACTTTTGGAAGTTATTCCTTAGAAAACTATGATTCTGAACATTCAAATAGATTAATTATAATTGCACAGAAAAGTTATTAATATTACTTTATTTTAAAAGTAATAATATTTTAAAAACCATTTCTTAATTTAAACCATGACTAATTACAAACAATCACAACTTTATGTACTTTGTACAATTTTTTTCTTTTGGGGTTTTGTAGCGGCATCAAATGGTGTTTTTATTCCATTTTGTAAATCTCATTTTGAACTTTCTCAGTTTCAATCGCAACTCATAGAATTTGTGTTTTATGGGGCTTATTTTATAGGATCTTTACTAATTTGGATATTATCTCAGTTTTTGGGTTTTGATTTTTTAAATAAAATTGGATATAAAAATGGTATGATTTATGGCTTAATAATATCTATTTTTGGCGCTTTATGCATCATTCCTGCGGTTCAAATTGGAACTTTTGAGTTAATTTTAGTATCTTTTTTTATTGTAGCCTTTGGTTTTTCTATCCAACAATCAACCGTTTATCCGTTTTTAGTTGCTTTAGGAACTTCAGAAACTAGCTCACATAGAATTAATCTTGCCGCTTCTTTTAATTCAATTGGTACAACTTTAGGTCCTTTGGTAGTTAGTATTTTACTTTTTGGGAGTATTAATAACTCGTTTAACAATTCAACCTCTATTTCTTCAATTACAACTTTATATGTTTTATTAGCACTACTTTTATCTGCTGCAGTTGCTTTATTGTGGTTTTCTAACCTTCCTGATATTAAAAATAAAGAACCTTTTGAACGTGGCTTAGGTGCTTTTAAACATCCTCAATTGGTTTGGTCTATGATTGCCATTTTTGTTTATGTAGGTGTTGAAGTTACAATCCAAAGTAATATGGGCGAATTATTAAAAAATAAAAATTTTGGCGGTTTCGACACCCCTCAAATTTCGTCATTTATTTCGCTATACTGGGGCAGCTTAATGATGGGACGATTAGCAGGTGCTATTAGTGTCTTTAATTTTAGTAAATTTTATAAAAACTTATTTGTTTTCTTAGCTCCGTTTATTGGTTTTGGAATTGTTTTAATGGTAAATTTAATTAAAGGAAATGATGTAAGTCAGTTTTATATTTATGCTTTAGTTTTACCATTTTTTAGTTTAGGAATTTGGTATGGAAATGAAAAACCATTCAAAACATTACTTATCTTTAGCTTATTAGGAGTTTTAGCTATGTTAATTGGTGTGTTAAATGTAGGAAACATAGCTTTGTATGCTTTAATTTCTGGCGGTTTGTGTTGCTCAATTATGTGGTCTTGCATTTTTCCTGCTGGCTTGGCAGGACTTGGAAAATACACCAATCAAGCTTCTACTTTTATGATTATGATGATTTTGGGTGGGGCTATTATTCCGCCTTTACAAGGACTTTTTGCCGATAAAATTGGCATACATTTTTCTTATATATTACCGTTATTGGGCTTTTTATTTCTTTTTATTTTTTCTATAAAAGTTAAAGATATATTACTAAAAAAAGGAATTGATTTTGATAAATAAATAATTTTTTAAATAATTATTCAGGTTCTATATGTAATAAATATATATTTTTCTACTACTTTTATATTTTATTTCAAAATATCGAATTTAGATTCAGTATTCCTTTTATATAAATTCCAATAAATAATTACAAATTCCTTTTTAACTTTTCCCGGCTTACTCGTATTTATTGGGGATTATGCAAATAACTTATGTAACCTAAACAAGAAAAACTCGGTATCTACTACACCTCTTAAATTAGCTCTAAATAG
>REAG01000380.1 GCA_004294265.1 Cytophagales bacterium
ATAATCAATAATCAATAATCAATAATCAATAATCAATAATCAATAATCAATAATCAATAATCAATAATCAATAATCAATAATCAATAATCAATAATCAACTAAAAACAAATCCAGATTTTTCGTTAGTTTCTAAGAAATCAACAGAAACTCCTGTCAAGTAAAGAAAATGTTTTTTTTGGATAAATATATTAAAACCATGTTCATTAAAAGTGTGGTCATCGGGTTGAGGTTCGTCAAAGCCAATTACAAAAGTAGTGCCAGAACAACCAGCACCTCGAACGGCAATTCTCAAACCTACGGTTGGAGCAAGTCCTTTGATAGAAAAAAGTCTTTTAATTTCAGCTTCAGCAGCTGGCATTATAGAAACTGGATTTTTCAAATTAGTTTATAAAATACGATTTTTAAGAAATTTATATAATAATCTTACCCCAAAACCTGTTCCATTTTTTCCTCTATAATTGTCGTTTGTTTTATAAAAAGCAGTTCCTGCAATATCCAAATGAATCCAAGGAAAGGAAGTGAAATGTTGCATAAATTTAGCAGCCGTGATAGCTCCTGCCTCTTGTCCGCCCAAATTTTTCAAATCTGCAATATCAGATTTAGTTTGTTCATCATATTCATCCCAAAGTGGAAATTCTACTAACCTTTCGTGCATCAAATAACCAGCTCTAATGAGATCTTTTTTCATTTCACCCGAAGCGGTTCCCATCATTACCGCCCCTTCTTTTCCGATGGCTCGCATAGCAGAACCTGTTAAAGTTGCCAAATCTATGCACAAAAGCGGGTCAAATTGAGCTGAATAAGCCAAAGCATCTGCCAAAATTAATCTTCCTTCTGCATCTGTATTGATAATTTCAACTGTTTTTTGGTCGTACATAGTGATAATATCTCCTGGAACAACTGCATTTCCATCTATTCGGTTATCGGTTGAAGGAATAAAACCTTCTAAATAAATAGGTAATTTATTTTTTGAAACAGCATAAAAAGTGCTCGCTACAGCCGCAGCTCCAGCCATATCGCACTTCATCCAATCTAAAGAATCAGCAGGTTTGAGGCTATATCCGCCTGTATCATAAACCACACCTTTACCAATCAAAACGAAAGGTTTTTCATTTATTACATTTTTGGGTTTGTAAGAAAGATGAATAAAAGCTGGGTCGTTAAGGCTTCCTTCATTGATTGCTAAAAGTCCGCCCATTTTTAGATTTTTAATTTTAGATTTTGAAAAAACATCCACATCAAAGCCAGCTTCTTTGCCCATTTTTTCAATTTCTTTTCCTAATTCTACGGCAGTTAAGGTAATAACAGGTTCGTTTACCAAATTGCGAGCCATGTAAACAGCCTCGCATAGATATTGCAATTCTTTAAGTTGAAGTTTTTCGAGCGAAAAGTCAAAAATAAAAATCGTTTTTAATTTATACTTTTTCTTTTCAGTTTTGTAAGTAGTAAATTGATAAGCACTCAAAATTAAGCCTTCTATTAAATCCAAAACATTGGCAGAAGTTGGTGTATGATTTTCAAATTGCAATTCTGAAATTTCAAATTCTTCCACTAATTTTTGCAATTCAAAACCCAACCGTCTAAGTTTTTCGGCTTTTTTCGGAATATCGTCTTCCATTGGTTTTTGAACAAAAAATAAAAATCTTTCGTATTGATTTACAACAATTATTTCTTTTTTTGCTTCAATACGATTTCTAACATAATTAATTTCATTATCAGAAAGCTGCAAATCCGATAAATCTTTAATTTCATTGTATAAAATACACAAATGAAGATTATCTTTTATTTCATCTGTTTGTTTGAGTGAAATCATATTTTTTATTTCTAGCGTTCGACAAAAGTTATTTATTTTTTTAAAATTTTTAGAAAAGTACAAAAGCCAGAAAAAACTTTTAAATTTTTCCAGACTTTATACAATATTTGGTTTGCCAAATATATATCACTATGCAATATACTTCAAAATTCATATCCAGACAACCTTTTATTTGTCATATTTTATATTTAGTATAAAAAAATGTTTTTTAAATGGCGGTTTCAGATACCAAAACCAATCATTATTACAAAAAAATGAATTTAAAAGTGCATTTTGTCTTTTTTATGTATGGTGTTTAGAAACTCGCAAAGGCAGTTTGCGTGAAATCTATAAAAATATATCTCTTTTTTTGGTCATATACTTAGGTATTGGGGTTTTAGGTAAATAGACTACAAACATAAGATTCTTTGTAACCCGACTAAAAGAAAGTGCCATTTATACCGTAATCAAGGGAAAAAACACTTTGAAAGACCCATATATATTGAAAGACAA
>REAG01000381.1 GCA_004294265.1 Cytophagales bacterium
AAAGAAAACTCAAATCTGTAGTACACAAGCCGCCTCCCGAAAATAAGCCCATTGCTCAAAATCAAAGCTTTTTGGGTGATTAGCTGCAATGTGGGTTAATAGCACCTCAAATAATTATTTAACCAAAAAAAGAAAGTTTAAATCTTTTTATTGATAAATGGTAGATAGAGATACTTTTTTAATTAAAAAAAATTAAACTATTTCAAGATAAAATAGCATTTATAATTTATATTCAAAAGTACTTTTTTTTTACAAATATTTTTTTGTAATTTTGCACCCCGAAAACAAATTGTATGCAAAAAATAAGAAATGTAGCTATCATAGCTCACGTTGATCATGGAAAAACAACCTTGGTTGATAAAATAATTCATTCAACTACACAATTCCGAGAAGGACAAGTATTTGATGACCTCATCCTAGATAACAACGATCAAGAACGTGAACGTGGTATCACTATATTATCTAAAAACGTTTCTGTACGTTATGGCGAATATAAAATCAATGTAATAGATACGCCTGGTCACGCAGACTTTGGTGGTGAAGTAGAACGAGTTCTCAAACTATCCGATGGAGTTTTATTGTTGGTAGATGCCTTTGAAGGTGCTATGCCTCAAACTCGTTTTGTGTTGCAAAAAGCCATTCAATTAGGTTTAAAACCAATCGTGGTTGTTAATAAAGTTGATAAACCAAATTGCAGACCAGAAGAGGTTCACGAAGAAATTTTTGATTTAATGTTCAATTTAGGAGCAACCGAAGATCAATTAGATTTCGTAACGGTTTACGGTTCTGGTAAAAATGGTTGGATGAGTTTGGATTATAAAAAACCAACCACTGATATTATTGCTTTATTGGATACTATCATTAAAGTAATTCCTCCTGCTCCGTTGCTCGAAGGACCTTTGCAAATGCAAATTACTTCGCTTGATTATTCTACTTTTGTGGGTAGAATTGCCATCGGTAGAGTTCATAGAGGTAAATTGAAAGCCAATAGCAATCTTGCTATCATTAAATCTGACGGAACTGTTAAGAAAGTAAAAATAAAAGAAATACAAGTTTTTGAAGGATTGGGCAAAATGCCCGTTCAAGAAGTTTTAGCTGGCGAAATCTGTGCCGTTGTTGGTTTGGATGAGTTTGAAATTGGCGATACTTTAACAGACGCTGATTCTCCAGAAGCACTTCCTCGTATTTCGGTGGATGAGCCAACAATGAACATGTTGTTTACTATCAATAATTCTCCTTTTTATGGTCAAGATGGCAAGTTTGTAACTTCTCGCCATTTGAGAGAGCGTTTATTTAAAGAAATAGAAAAAAATCTTGCCCTTCGTGTAAACGAAACCGACAGAGAAGATTCTTTCTTGGTGTATGGACGAGGAATTTTGCATTTATCGGTATTAATCGAAACGATGCGAAGAGAAGGATATGAATTGCAAGTGGGTCAGCCTCAAGTAATTTTTAAAGATGTAGATGGCGTTAAATGTGAGCCAATAGAGATTTTGGTTGTTGATGTGCCAGAATATTCTTCAGGAAAAGTGATTGAATTAGCTACGCAAAGAAAAGGCGAATTGTTGATGATGGAGCCAAAAGGCGATATGCAACATTTAGAGTTCAAAATTCCTTCACGTGGATTGATTGGATTAAGAAATAATGTTTTGACCGCTACGCAAGGCGAAGCAATCATGACGCATCGTTTTGTAGAATATGCACCTTTTAGAGGTGCAATTCCAGAGCGTATCAGTGGTTCATTAATTTCTAAGGATACAGGTTCAACTACTGCTTATTCTATTGATAAGTTACAAGACCGTGGTGCTTTCTTTGTAGATCCAGGCGAAGAGGTTTATATGGGTCAAGTAATTGGTATGCACACCCGAGATAATGATTTGGTTGTAAATGCACTTGAAGGTAAGAAATTAACTAATATGCGTGCTTCAGGAACGGATGATTCTGTTCGAATTGCACCAAAAAAGAATTTTTCTTTAGAAGAAGCCATGGAATATATTCAAAAAGATGAGTACGTAGAAATTACTCCTAAAGCGATTCGTATGCGTAAAATCTACTTAGATGAAGGCGAAAGAAAACGTAACGAAAAGAAATCATAAATTTCTGTTTATTTGAAAATAAAAAAGTCGATTTAAAGCAATTTGAATCGACTTTTTTGTGGATTTTAATAAATAAATTATTCCATCCAAAAACTTTTATAAAGTTTACATTTGATAGTGTACAAAAAAGTGTGTAATCCCAAAGAAATGTTATATTTAAAATTCAACCTTTAAATAAAAAAACAATGGAATTTACACACGAACAAATA
>REAG01000135.1 GCA_004294265.1 Cytophagales bacterium
CTTTCTGTCCGATATTTTGCATTAACTTCGTCTTCATATTTATTAATACGTATTTGCTCGTCTGTTATTGTTGGGTTTTGGTTATAATAACCACCAGAATTTACGTTTTGAGCAGGTTTTGTTTCCTGCGTTAGCGATTTTACCAAACTATCCAACCATAATTGAGTGCGTTCTTTGCTCCAATCTTTTTGTGGTTCGAGGGTTGGCTTTTGTGCTAATGTTACTAAAGCTGTGCCAAGGGCAAGGAGGGTTGTTAATTTCATGGTTTTTATTTTTGAGATTGTAAATGTAAGAATGAATTATGAATTATGAATTATGAATTATGAATTATGAATTATGAATTATGAATTATTTTTAAGGATTTTTTTAGTTAATAATGTAGTTGGAAACTACAATTTATTTGATAATTCGTATTCTCGCTACGATAAGACTACGAATAGTGGGTGATATCAGCCAGCTAAAGATACCATCCCTCTTTAGCAAAAGCGAGGAGGGATGGTATCTTTAAAAACCCTAACACTTTGCAATCATAAAAATCATACTTCAGGATTTTTTAGAAAAGCCCATTTAAGTATTTTAACCCTAATTAATCAATACATTAGTAATATTACGTAAAATTATAACATTCTATTTATTATGGATTTTGCGGTTTATTAGCAGCAATTGAGTTAGGGGTGGGCATTTTTTTGAAATATTTAAGAGGGCTTTTCTAAAAACTAATAAACAAAAACCCTTTAAAAAAATTTAGGCATATTCCATATTTTCATCCACTTTATAAAAACAAGACATAATTGTAATGTCATCCACCGCATTTTTTTCTAAAGGAATTTCTTTTAAAATTTTAGTATGAAATTGATTAAAATCAACTTCATTTATCATGATTTCTTTCACAATTTCTAATGCTTTGTCAGTATTGGTCAGTTCTATACTTTCTGTTAATCCATCGGTGTAAGCAAAAAGAATAGAATTATTAATTCCATATATCTTACCAGTTTCGATAAAAGGTAATTGCTCAAAAGCGCCAAGCATAACACTTCCTTTTTCAAGCGAAATAATACTCTTATCTTCCGCCATCAACAAAGGTGGATTATGTCCGCAATTTACATAAACCAACATATTCTTACGTGGCAGATATTTGGCAATAAAAAAAGTTACAAATTTTTCGCCTTTGGTATTTTTATACACAAGTTCGTTTAATTCAATGGCAATTTGCTCCATTTTCAAACCTTGTTTCGACAAAACTCTCAAAGCCGCTTGCACATTGCTCATAATAAATGCAGCAACGATGCCTTTTCCGGAAACATCGGCAATACAAACCATAAATTCGCCATTCCCTATTGGTATATAATCGTAATAATCTCCACCAACGGATTGGTGAGGAAAATAAGTGGCATTTATTTTAAGAAAATCTGTATTTGGTAATTTTTCAGGAAATAATTGGAGTTGTAGTTTGCGAGCCATCGATAATTCCATATTTAAAACCTCTTGTTCAACTCGCTTTTGATTTAATCTTGCATTTAAAATTGCTACAAATAGAATATTTGAAATTGTTTGAATAAATTTAACAGCTTCTTTTGAACCCGATATTTTTTGAACACCGCCAATAAATATACAAACCACCACATTATCATCTTTAATAATTGGAATAGAAAAATCAAACATTTGATTTAAACTTCGCATTTCCAAATCTGCAAAATCTAAAGGCTGATGCGATTCTAAGGCTTGCGTAAGCTCTTCACTATGAGGTGAATAACTACTCTCAATACCGTGTTTTAAAATTTGAACCCACTTTAAGTTTTTAAATTCATACATAATTAATCGCTCAATTTTAAAATTAGCAATCAAAGTAAATAGATAAATTTTAAGGAGTGATTTTTCGTCTTGTTGATGGCTTATGGCATTCGATAAATCTAAAAGTGCATCTAATTCAAGTTGTTTTAAAGTAGTTGTAGGTAAAGAATTTATTGCCATATAAAACAAGATTATTACTTTTTATAAAAATTTAAGTAATTATATAAAGTCTAATAAATAATTACAAATTCCTTTATAACTTTTACCCATTGGGGAAAAGTTATAAAGGGTTTTTCTTAAAATTTATTTGTAAATATTTATTGAACTCAGTATAAATTAAGGTAATTAATTAGGATATTTTCAAATATAACTAAATTTAAAAAATATACTATCTTTTTAAAAACATAATTTCAAAAATTCAAAAAAAAGTAATAAAAACTATATTAATTTAAAATTAAAACTTCAGAATTTAAAGTAATAAATCCATTATGTTGCAGATGAATTGCATTTTGAGCAAACTTGATTTTATTCTCAAATTTCCTAAATTTAGATAAACTTAAAAGCGGTTCTTTACCCGAAATAGCTGTTTCTGTATCAATAGTAGTAATAACACAACGGCTACAAGGCTTAACAATTTGAATAGAAATATCGCCAATTTTTATTAATTTCCATGTGTCTTCTTCAAAAGGCAGTGTACCTTCAATAACCAAATTAGGTCTGAAACGCTTCATTTCAATTTTTTGCTCTAATTTTTCATTTAAAAAATCTAAGGAAGATTGAGTAGCAATTAAAATCGGAAATCCATCTGTAAAAGAGGTTATTGCTTGAGTCGAATTATAATTTTCCTCAACCATTCTTTGCGTAGTTTCAGGCATAAAAACTAAGCTACATTTAATTTCTAAAAAATCAGAAAACCATTGATTTGCTAGTTCTGAAAACGAAAAAGAATCACAATAATCCTCCCAAACTTTTGTTTTGAGAAAATTTAAAGGTGTTGGATAAAGTGGAAATGAGATTTTAGAAAAATCTTTTGAAGAAATAAAGAGATTTTTTTCTGAAATTTCGACATCAATTAAAGCCATTTTAGGATGGGTGCGTTGTGTAATAAAATCTCCGTTTTTATCAACAACCATCATTCTTCGGTCGTTTTTAAAACCCATTTTATCTAATTCTACATTATCCAATAAAATTCCTCGACAGGATTTTATTGGATAAATCCATAATTGACTAACTGAAAGCATATTTTTAAATTTTTAATAAATTTATAATTTAGTAATTTTATTAAATTAATAAGTTTAAATTTTCTATTTAGAAACATAAAATTTAATAGCATCCATCATTTCGTTATTTGAAATTATTATATCAAAAACACAATTTCCAATAGATTTTATAAGTGAAAATTTAACATTTCCATGGCTATTTTTTTTGTCATGTGTGGTTAGTTCCAAAATCGAGTCTAAATCTGAATCAGGAATTTTTACTTTCCCATATATTTTTAAAATGTAATCACATATTTCATTTAATTCATTTTTAGTAATATATGATTTTATATAAGATAAATAACTTTCACAAATCATACCAATCGCAATGGCTTCGCCATGTAATAATTTTTGATTTGGTTTTGGTAAATAAAAACTTTCAATGGCGTGCCCTAAAGTATGCCCAAAATTCAAAATTTTCCTTTCACCTTTTTCTGTAGGATCGTTTAATACTACATTTGATTTAATGCTAATCGAATGTGAAATAATTTTATTAAACTCAAAATCTAGGTTTTGTAACTGCATTAAAGTAATATTCTTTAAAGCCTCAAATTGTTTGTTGTCTTTGATTAATGCGTGTTTTATGATTTCTGCAAAACCCGAACGCAGCTCGTCTCGATCCAAAGTTTTGAGAAAATCTGAAAATATAATTACTTTTTGAGGATCTTGAAAAACGCCAATATGATTTTTGAAATCTTGAAAATCTACGCCTAATTTTCCTCCTACACTTGCATCTACTTGCGACAACAAAGTCGTAGGAATCTGCATAAAATCAACGCCTCTTTTGTATGTTGCGGCACAAAACCCGCCCATATCACCCAAAACACCACCACCCAAATTAATCACAAAAGATTTTCTGTCTAAACCCGCTTCGGTCATCGAATTCCATAAAACTGAACATGTTTGCAAAGTTTTTTGCTCCTCTCCCGATTGAATTATCGTTAATAAATGCTCAGGAAGGTGTTCTTTTAATAATGGATAACAATATCTATTGGTATTTTCATCTGCAAAAACAATTACTTTAGAATATTGACTTAAAAATGTTTTAAAATTAAATTCTGACAAAGAATTTACTAAATGAACGTAAGAATTTAACATAATTATTTATAAATATATTTGTCAATTTTATTTATCCATTTTTCTGAAAATGGACTTGTAGCTACAAAAAACCAACATAATGGCACAAAATTAAACATTCCTCGTTTGTAAGAAGCATTTATATAAGCATCAATATTTCCTGCAAAACTATAATCCATTTGATAATACAAAAGTGTATATCCAAACCAAGCTGTTAAAATAAATATTGCCAACGGAATTTGTTTAGTAATAATATCGACCGTATTTAACGCAATTATTACTACGGCTATATAAAATGTAATTCCAAAATATAAGCCGTTTCCTAAAATCAAAATTAATGCTTTACCAAAAACTAATGTAAATTTATCGTAATCCCAAAAAATATGTTTCACAAAAAACTGACTACTATCTGCATTTGAAATAGTAGTTTTTAAATAAATTGACCAAATAATAAAAGGTAAAAAACTAATCAAAATATAAATTAATGGTAATTTCCATTCTTTATTTTTTTTGAAATCTAAAATAAATAATATTACCATTGCCATTACATAAACTATGCTATCGCTCCTCGACCAATTACTTAAAATCATAAATATTAAGGATATAAAAAGATATTTTTTTTCTCTTTCTGAAAAGTAAAAAAGGATACAAATGACAGATATTGAAGTTAAAATTCCATTTGGTAAGTTTGTTAATGCCAATGCTGCGTGCGAAAACATTTCTGGAGTTATTGCCATTAAAGTAGTGAAAAATAACGCCCAAGTGTCATTTATTTTTTTTCTTATTAATCCATAAAACACTAAAATAAAACTTAAAAATAATAAAAATATGACAATTTTAGAATTTTCTAATCCAGAAATGTATGCAGTTGCAAAGCTATTTGCCACATAAGGTGGATAAATAAAGCGGGCTATTCCGTAAGCATTTAAGTAAGGATAATCAAAAATTGAAGTTTTAAAAGTACCTTCAGCAGCCATAGTTTTTGCCAACAAATCATAGCCTGTTAAACTGTCGTATTCGGCAGGAAGAAAGTAAAAACATTTCATTCCTATGGCATACAAAAAGTAAGATAACAAACCAAAACATAAAATCCAGGATAAGGTAATTAAAGGTTTATCGTCTGAATGAAATGATAATAATTTGATTTTTTTTTGATAATAAATTAAAAAACCTAAAAATCCTGCAATAATTAATATCCCTAAAAATAGAGATAGAAGTGTAATTTTTATTTTCAAAATAGTAAATAAAAACATTAAAAAACTACTTATTCCTAGTCCGATAGGAAATGAAAAACCAACCATTTCATACACCGAAAAAGAAGTTGAAATTGAATTAACAATCAAAAAACCTGTAATAAATAATAAAAAAAGTATAATCATTTTGATAACGCTAAAATCTGAAAAGTTTGTTTTTGAGTTACTTCATAATTCAATTTTTCATAACCCCAACCGTTTAAACACACTATGTGTGTAGCATTTTTTGCCCAATCAGTAAGTTTATCAGTTTCGTCTGCATAAACTAATTTACGAGGATATAAAAAATAAAGCATCCAATTTCTGCTTTTTAAACCGCCTTGTCCTTTCATAAATTGATATTCAGAATCATCGGAAATTATTACTTCGTTTGGAGGCATTAAAATTATAGCATCTTCTGGCGTTGATTTTTTAATTTGTTGAATCACGAAAGCATCTATTCCGAATTTTGATTCATATTTTTGATTTTCAGTAATGGAAGGATACTTTTCAATAAATTTTAGATTTTCTGCTAACAAATCATTCCACATCCATTGATAACCTTCATTTCCTTTCAAAATCATAAGCCAAACTAAGCCCATCACAAATAAAAAAATAAGATTTTTTATAATTCCAATATGCGAAAACAAACCTTTTTTTGATTTATTTATTTCACTAATAGGTAGTTTAGTTTCTAATTTTTTTGCCAATTTAGTAAGTTTTATTCAAAGAAAAAATACAATGTAACAGTATGCGTAAGCATTTTATCAAGGCTTTGATTGTAAGAATTAATATCGGTTGTATTCATATTAATAATTCCGTTTGAAAACCTAAGTTCTGGTGCAAATTTAAAAAATTTAAAATAAAAATCAATACCAATTCCATATTCTATAGCCAAATCTACTTTTCCAAATCCCATTCTGTTTTCTGATTTATTCGCTTTTTTTCCACCAGCCCTTATTCCTGGTTTTAAACCTCCAATTAAATAAAAACGATGATTTTTGCGTCTTAAAGACTTATATTTTAACAAAAATGAGGTTTCAATCATGGCTGTTTCAACTACTTGTTCGGAAAATCGACTTGTAGAATCGGAAATGCCATCTTTTCCATAAAAAGTATAGTTCAAAGCTCTGTCGTAAAATCCAACGGATGGCACTATTCTAAATGCAAGCTGATCATGTAACCTTATATTTAACAAAAAACCCAAACTAAAATCTAATTTTGCTACTGGCGAAACCGATTTTATTGTATTACTATTTACAAAATATTCTGACTCTGAAATGATTACTCTATTGTAATTTAAAGCTAAAAAAAAGCCATAATGCAGCTTTTTTTCATCATAACGTGGTAAGTTTATGATTTTCTCTTTTGGGTCACGACTGTACTCATTCATTTCGGGCGGTTGAGCCAAAAGTAGCTGAGTTAAAAATAAAAATGAAATCGAAATTAAGATTTTTGTCCTATATAAATAGAACTTATTCCGAAAGTGAGCGGAAGGTTTTTGCACGATTGGTAACCTAATTTGTTTAAAATGGCTATAAATTTTTCTCCATCGGGAAATTTTTCAACAGAATCAGGCAAATAAGTATAGGCTGAATTGTCTTTTGAAACTAACTTTCCAATAAAAGGTAACGCAAATTTAAAATAAATATTGTAAATTTGCTTAATTGGAAAATTTTTAGGCTTAGAAAATTCCAAAACTATCAAAGGAGCATTTGGTTTAAGTACTCTAAAAATGTTTGAAAGTCCTATTTCTAAATTCTCGAAATTTCTAACACCAAAAGAAACTATCACAGCA
This sequence comes from Cytophagales bacterium, assembly GCA_004294265.1. Taxonomy (GTDB): domain Bacteria; phylum Bacteroidota; class Bacteroidia; order Cytophagales; family UBA9547; genus REAG01. The sequence goes on from REAG01000135.1 coordinate 7,158, forward strand.
TCAAAAGTATTGGCTTCAAAAGGTAAATTTTCAGAATCACCTTTTTGTAAAGTAATAATGTGGTCTATTTTTTTATCTTTTAATTTCGTTCTTCCATGCGATAACATTCCTTCAGAAATGTCAATTCCTATGATTTTTTTTGGATTTGCGGCTAAAGCTTCAATCGCAAAATCTGCTGTTCCCGTAGCTACATCTAAAATAAAAGTGGGATTAAATGATTTTAAAATTTTTACTGCTTTCTTACGCCATAAAATATCAATTCCTAAACTTAAAAAATGATTTAAGAAATCGTATTTTCCCGAAATATTATCAAACATGAGTTCTACTTGCTCTTTTTTAGATGCTGAACTTTCGGAATAGGGTAAAGCGTTTGTTGTCATGTAATCAAAACTTCAATTAAATGCTATTGTTTAATTAAAAAATATTTCTTTAAAATTTATTTGTAAGCAAATGTATTCTTTTTTTAAGACTTACATAAAAATTAAACTTAAAAATTACCGATAAGAAACAAAAAAATCTTATTTTCTTTAAAAATCTCTAAAAAAACTTTAGATTAAAAATTAATTGAAACATTAAAAAAAACAATATATTTGTAATATGAACACAAATTCTTTTTTGCGAAAATTTATTTCTTATTTTTTGAGAGGGCTTTTTTTGGTTGCCCCAATATTCATTACCTTTTATATTTTAGTAATAACTTTTAAATGGATTGATGGCTTAATTCCAATCGAAATTCCAGGAATTGGAATGTTAATTATAGTAAGTTCTGTTACAATTTTAGGTTTTATTGCTACCAATTTATTTTCCAAACCTATTATTGAATTTTTATTGAATTTATTAGAAAAAATACCTGTAATTAATGTTATTTATAAATCATTAAAAGACGTAGTAAACGCATTTGGAGGCGGTAGCGAAAAATTCAAAAAAACTGTTTTGATTACTTTAGATGGAATTGGAAAAGTAAAAAGAATTGGTTTTATTACTGAAACTGATTTATCTAAAATGGGTGTTACGGGCATGGTTGCGGTTTATGTGCCTGATAGTTATGGAATCACAGGAAATGTTTTTATTGTTGCAGAAGATAGTGTTGAGATTTTGACTTTATCGGTATCTGAGGCTATGAAATTTGTAGTTTCAGGAGGCATAACAGGTTAAAAATAATTTAATAAATATGATTAAGATTAGTTTTATTGTAAGTTTTTTTGTTTTTACTTTCGGATTTTCTCAAACTAATTCCGATAAAGTTATTGGTACTTTTTGGACTCCCCAAAAAGATGGAAAAATACAGATTTATAAAAGAAAAGATTTGTATTATGGTAAAATTTTTGAGGGTAAAAACCCTAGAAAAGATACTTTAAATCCTGATAAATCTCTCAGAAATAGACCCGTGATTGGACTTGAATTCATGTATAATTTCAAGTTTGAAGATGATATATATGAAGACGGCAAAATTTATGACCCCGAAAGTGGAAAAACGTATAGTTGCAAAATGTGGCTTGAAGGCGATAACTTAAAAATAAGAGGTTTTCTAGGAATTTCTTTACTTGGGAGAACTGAATTTTTTGAACGTATTAAATAGTATTGTTTGATTTTTTTAGAAAAATTTTTAAATTAATAAAAAATTAAAATATGGTTTCTGATCCTAAAATTATAGAAGAAGTTAAAAAAATTTTATTGGCTTATCTTGAAAAAAAAGAATTAAGAAAAACCCCTGAAAGGTTTGCTATTTTAGAAGAAATTTATTCAAGACACGACCATTTTGATGTTGAAATGCTATATGTGAGCATGAAAAATAAAAATTATAGAGTAAGTCGAGCCACCGTTTATAATACTTTAGAGATATTTTTAGATTGCAATTTAGTAACAAAGCACCAGTTTGGTAAAAATCAAGCTCAATTTGAAAAATCGTTTGGCAACAAACAACACGACCATTTGATTTGTGTGGATTGCCATCAAGTGAAAGAATTTTGCGACCCTCGTCTTCAAATTACACAATCAATGGTTGAGGAAGTTTTTAATATGAAAATTATGCATCATTCCATGATTTTGTATGGGCAATGTAAATTAGAAAACTGCATAAATAAAAAAGTAAGATAATTTATTTAGTATTTTAGAGTTCCCAATAGTTTTTTTAGCAAATTATATTTTATGACTTTTAATATTTCTATAAAATTATATTGATTCTAATAAAATTTACAATTAAATTTTTAGAAAACCTCCTTCTTATTTCCCCAAAGAAGGAATTTGTAATTATTTATTAGACTTTATATAAGTCTTAAACTACTTAAATATTATTAGTTCTGTACTTTTAAATTCGTATATATTTTTAGACTTAACTTGATTTTGTCATCTAAATTTTCAGTTAAAATTAAATTTTAACTGAAAATTTAGATTTATTACGTTTAGTTATTCAACTAGAAAGTTTATTGTTTAAAAAAATCTTAAAATAAAAATACTTTAAAATAAAAATAGTGGAGAATACCGGATTCGAACCGGTCACCTCTTGCCTGCCAGGCAAACGCTCTAGCCAAATGAGCTAATCCCCCAAAATTAATTGTTAATTGTTAATTTTAATAGAAAATGTAGAATTGTTAGGTATTTTATTTTAAAAATTTATAAATATATCATACCATATTCATTGCTGCACCCACAATGCCAGCATTGTTTTCGAGTGTTGCAATTTTTATTTCGGTATCTAAAGAGAGTAAATGGAAATATTTCTCTTGTTTTTTAGCTACTCCTCCGCCAATAATTATTAAATCAGGCGAAATAGTACGTTCTAAATGTTTGAGAAATAAATTAAATCTTTTTGCCCATTCATCCCATTTTAAATCTATTTTCTTACGTGCAGAGTCAGAACAGAATTTTTCTGCTACTTCGCCTTTGTAAAATAAATGTCCGTATTCAGTATTAGGAATTAGTTTTCCGTCATAAAAAAGGGCTGAACCAATGCCAGTTCCGACAGTAATCATTAAAACTACTCCTTTTTTATTTTTCCCAATTCCAAACTTCATTTCGGCAATACCAGCCGCATCTGCATCATTAATTACGTTAGTTTCGCAACTCGTAGTTTCAGAAATCAGTTTATCAACATCAATATTTACCCAAGAGGCATCTACATTAGCGGCAGTTTTGGCAATTCCTTTACGAATAACCGCTGGAAATCCAACACCAATTTTACCTTTCCATTCAAAATGTTGAACTAACTGCTTGACCGTGGATGCAACTGCTTGCGGAGTTGCTGGTATTGGTGTATCAAGGCGAAATCTCTCTTGCAAAAGTTCACCAGTTACTGTATTTACAACAGCACCTTTAATTCCAGAACCACCAATATCAACTCCTAAAATATTCATTTTGCAGTAAAATTATACTTTTTCAGCCTTTGCTTTTGGTGCAGCTTTAGCTTTTGGTTCTGCTGGTGTAGCTGAAACAGCAGCTACTGCAGTTTTTTTAACTGGACGGCTCAAACGAGTTACTCCGAAAGAACCCATTGACATCTTACCTTTTTTTGTTTTTTTATCTCCTCTACCCATTGGTATTACTATATTTTTTTTACAAAAGTATAGTAAAATTGTTTCTCTAACAATATGTTTTTAAAATTTAATCATATTTGTTTTGTAAAATAAAATTTATAAGCTCAAATTTGAGCCATGATAAGAATTGCAATACAAAAATCAGGTCGTCTTAACGAAGATTCTGTTAAATTATTAAAAGAATGTGGCATCAAATTTGAAGGTGCAGATAGAAAATTACTTTCAAGAGCCGAAAACTTTCCAATAGAAATTTTATATTTGAGAGATGACGATATTCCTCAATATGTGAATGATGGTGTGGCTGATTTAGGAGTTGTAGGTCAAAATGTTCTTGAAGAAACCGATTTTAACAATCTTGAAACTATAAAAAAATTAGGATTTAGCAAATGCCGATTATCATTGGCAATCCCTAAAGATACTATATATAATGCAGGAAATTTCAAATTTTTTGATGGCAAACGCATAGCAACCAGTTATCCAAAACTAACGAAAGGGTTTTTGGAAAGTCGTGAGGCAATACCTAAAATAGAGTTTTTAAGTGGCTCTGTAGAAATTGCACCTGGCATTGGACTTTCAGATGCCATTTGCGATTTAGTAAGTACAGGCTCGACACTCGTTAGTAATGGTTTGAAAGAAGTAGAAACTGTGTTTGAATCACAAGCGGTTTTGATTCAAACACCTGGAAAAATATCTGAAGATAAAAAAAATATTATTACTGATTTAATTTTCAGAATTGAAGCCGTTCAAAAAGGAAAAGATTATAAATATATTTTACTGAACGCCCCAAATTCGGCTATCGAAACCATTAAATCTTTGCTTCCAGGTATGAAAAGCCCCACTATTTTGCCTTTGGCTGAAAGTGGTTGGAGTTCAGTTCATTCAGTTGTGAAAGAAAATGAATTTTGGAAAGTAATTGATAAATTGCGTTTGGCGGGAGCTCAAGGAATTTTGGTTGTGCCGATTGAGAAAATGATTATGTGATTTTTTAAAAAATAGATAACAATTTATATGTCCTTTTAATTTTAATTTTTAAAATAAATATTTTGATAGAAAAAAAAATAAAAATTGAGGATGTGTCGCCATTAGAACTTTTTGGAGTTCAAAATTATAATTTAAAAGAATTAGCTGCTCATTTTTCGGAAGCTAAAATTACCGCTCGTGGAGAAGAGATTATTTTGAACGGAAAGCCATCTGATATTTCAAAAATTTCGGATATTTTAGCCGAAATGACGCAACAAATTATCAAATATGGTGAAATAAATAAAGAAAAATTAAAAGAAATTCTTACGCCTACTATTACCCTCGATAATGGTGGAGAGTTGGCTCCTGATGTTATTTTGCATGGCATTAAAGGGCATCCTATCAAAGCAAAATCTGCCAATCAAGCCAAAATGGTAAAGGCAATTCATGATCACGATTTGGTTTTTGCGGTTGGTCCTGCCGGAACAGGCAAAACATTTGTGGCTGTAGCAATGGCAGTTCGTGCTTTAAAAAGAAAAGAAGTAAAAAAAATAATTGTTACACGCCCCGCAGTAGAAGCAGGCGAAAGTTTGGGCTTTTTGCCAGGCGATATGAAAGAAAAAATCGACCCTTATATTCGCCCAATTTACGATGCTTTATCTGATATGATTGAGGCTGATAAATTAAAAATTTATGAAGAAACTGGCGTAATCGAAATTGCTCCTTTGGCTTATATGCGGGGAAGAACTTTAAACAATGCTTTTGTTTTACTCGATGAGGCTCAAAATGCAACGCCTATGCAAATAAAAATGTTTCTTACTAGACTAGGGCTTGGCTCTAAAATGGTAATTACTGGCGATAAAACTCAAATTGACTTGCCAATTAAGCAAAAATCTGGATTAATAGATGCTTTAGAAGTTCTAAAAGATGTCAAATCAATTGCTGTTGTAACTTTAGATGCCAAAGATGTAACACGCCATCCTTTGGTTCGAGAAATAATAAAAGCTTATGATAATTAAAAATTATTACTTAAAATGAAATTCCAACACTTAAACCGATTTGAAGTTTTACGCCATTAGAATATTCATTTATTGTAAGATCTCTAACATCATCGGGAGTTTTTACATCCGAATACATCATACCACCACCCAAATAAAAATCTAAAGAAATTCTTTCTAAGAAAATGTAATTATAGCCCACCACAACGCCTCCTGAAATGGCTGACTGAGCTGTATTAATAGTTTCTCTTTTGTCAATGTAAGTAAATTGCCCCGTTGGTATATTTGTAATAACTTCTCTTGAAAAACTTCTGTGTTTTGCCAAAAAGTAAGGAGCCACAAAAAATCCATAATTTAATTTATCTTTTTTTAATTGGATAGGGTATATTCTAAATTGAATTTCACCGTATAATTCCAGTAAATTATTTAAGTTGCTAATACTTGTGTTTTCTGCAGAACCAAAGCCAAAAACTCCTCTTAGTGCATTTTCAGTTGTTATTCTTCTTTCAAAGCTTACCAATAAACTATTCCCTATAAGACCAAGAGGATAAAAGGAAAATATGTTTTTTCGGTATTCAATTTTTGGTTTAACTACCGAATCGGTAGAGTTTTGTGCATAAATTGAGTGAATTGAAAATAATAAAACGAGTATTAAAAGTTGCTTTTTCATTGTATGTGTTTCTTTAGTTTATCCAAAATTAAGTTATTTTTTTATTATCTGTTAAAATATTTTTAAAATAATAAATTTTAACCCAACCAAAATTTATTGCGAATTTACTATATAAAGTCTAATAAATAATTACAAATTCTTGGATAACTTTTCCCCTTGGGGAAATAAAAAATGGATTTTATGAAAATTTAATTGTAAATATTTATTAGACACAATATAAATACAAAATGGTAAAAGGAATTTCTCTATAACAAGATAATCTAAGTTTTTATAATTAAATTTTTAGATTCTAAATCCATTTATTTTAATATTCTAATAGTCAAATAAAACGATTATTCAAAATTATAAATACATATAATTAAATTTTTTATTACTTAAATTAATAAAAACGAAATCAAAGAATAGATTTTATTATATGATTAAATAAAATAGTCAATTCATACTAAAATTGAATTCAATTAAGTAATATAACTATAAATTAAACAACATTCCTGCCACTAAAAAATAGACTGCCAAACCCAATAAATCATTAAAAGTAGTTATAAAAGGGCCAGATGCTAAAGCAGGATTAATATTGAATTTATCCAAAATCAAGGGTGTGATAGTGCCGACAATAGAAGCCAAAACAACTACAAAAAAAAGTGCAATTGAAACCACAATTCCCAGCTTGAGCGGATGCCCAATAAGCAAAACAAAAAGCAAAACGATGGTGCAAATCACAGCTGCATTCACAAAAGCTACAATAAAAACACGCCATAAACGCTTAAAAATACTCTCCTCAAAAGCATCGCTTGCAGCTAAACTTTGCACAATCAAAGACGATGATTGCACACCCACATTGCCTCCAGTAGCGGTAATTAAAGGAATAAAAAATGCCATTGCCGGAATTAGAATAAGTTTTTGTTCAAAAAGACCCATGAAAGCAGCTCCCAACAAACCGCCTCCCATACCAATAATTAACCAAGGCAATCGAGAACGAACGAGCTTCCAAACGCTATCATCTTCTTCCACTTTTGCAGAAACTCCAGCCATAGCTTGAATATCTTCAGCGGCTTGTTCGGTAATTACATCCAAGGCATCGTCAATCGTAATTCGACCCACCAATTTGCCTTGTACATTCACCACGGGCATGGTTTCTAGGTCGTATTTTTGCATGATTTCAGAAACTTCCCACGATTCCATGTAGGTTTCAATCGAAATAATATCAGGTTCGTAAATTTCTGAAATTGCCGTTTTATCTTTCGATAAAATTATTTTTTTCAATGAAACACGTCCTTTCAAAACATCATTGTCATCAACAACATATATAGAGTATAATTTTTCAACATTTTCTGCTTGTTTTCTTACTTCATCAATGGTTTGTTTTACATTCCAATTTAGGTTTGTTTTAATCAATTCTTTTGCCATCATTCCACCCGCACAATCAGAATCATAACGTAATAATTCGTTGATATTAACAGATAATTCAACATCTTTTATATTGGCAATAATTTCTTCTCGTAATTTTATGGGCAAATAATTTAGAATATCTGCGGCATCATCCGAATAAAGTTCATTAAAAAAAACAGCTATTTCGGTAGGCGAATAAAGTGTAAAAATTTCATTTCTGGTGTTTACTTCTAGGTTTGAAAAAATACGACTTACAGTTTCATTATCTAATAATTGAAGGACATATTTGCGTTCAACATTTTCTAATTCAGTAATAATTGGAATTATATCTTCTGAATATAAATCATTTAATACAGATTTTAAATAGTCAATATCCTGCGTTTCGATGGCAGATTGAAATTGAATTAAAAATTCGGAAGTGAGTTCAAATTTCAAAAGAACTGAAGAATTAATATGTAGATTAAGAAATACTATTGATAATTATATAAAGTCCAATAAATAATTACAATTTCTTTTTAACTTTTCCCCATTGGGGAAATAAGAAAGGGGTTTTCTAAAAATATAATTGTAAATTTTTAGTGGACCTCAATATAATATATTAAAAGTAATCGAAAATTATTTTTTTAAGCAATTTTTATAAAAAATAACAAACAAAAATGTTTCAATTTTAGCATAAATTAACAAATTATATTTCATTGATTTCATAAAACTAAAAATAATTAAGATTTATTCAGAAGAACAATGTCCCATTTTCTAATATATGTAAGCGGTTTTCCTATTAAAAAATCAAAATTATAATTTCCTAAAACCAAAATTTGAGTTCGGGAATTAGGGCAACAACCATCCGAACAACTAATTTCATTAATTGAAATAAATGAAATATCAGAAACGGTAAATTTTTCCATTACCCATTCTTTTACCTTTTTGGTAATTTCAATATTTTCAGGGTCCCGAGGATTTTGAAATCCTTTCATTATTTGAGAAATTTAAACTATAATTAAATTATTTTTAATTATCTAAAGTCTAATAAATAATTACAAATCCCTTACTTATTTTCCCAATTGGGAAAATAAGTAAGGGATTTGTAAAAATGAAATTGTAAATATTTCTTAGATTTAACATAATTCTATGTTTATAAATTATTTTTCATAAACATTTCTACCTGATTTGTCATAATAGATTCATAAAATTGAGGGTCAGGCAATGGAGATTCCTCATTATAGAAACACATTTTTAATCCTTTTTCTAAAATATCATGATCTAAATTTTTACCAATAAATACGATTTTAGAAATTTTAGGCTTATCAATATCCCATTTTCCGCCACTTTCTGTTATAAACTTACTTCCAACAGATTGTAATACTACTTTATCTTCAAATTCTTCTATATTTAAAATCCCTTTGACCCGATAAAATTTACTTAAACTTCCGCCAAGCATCGCATTTAACCAAGTATCAAACCGAATGACATCTAAACTTTCTTCAAAACTGTAACTAAAACTTTCAATTTGAGAGTGAACGTGTTGTTTAGATCCTTGTTTATTTAAAATACTAGAATTATTACTCGATAAAGTAAATTTTTTCTTTTTTGATTCTTGTAAAATCATATTTGAAACAACTTTTTCAGGCGAAAAATCATTTCTTTCAAAAAACAAATTGGAGTCTATTTTTGCATAATCTGTAAATACAATTTCAGCATAAACATTCATTTTTCGTATTAAATTTTGCAAAACTTCCCTTTGATAATCATCCGTTTGAGCTGATTTATTGATTAAAATGACATCAGCCTGTATGATTTGCTTATTTGCCTCAATGGTTTCCTCCAATAATTGTTCAATTCTTGGGGCATCAACAAGCGTAATAATTGAGTCAAGTCTAAATAAATTTTGAATTTTAAAATCAGCCAAAAAAGTAAAAGCAACAGGACCAGGATCAGCAATTCCGGTGGTTTCTATTACTAAATGTGTTACATTTTCAACTTGATTGAGCAATTTCATGAGTATTTCTACTAATTCACCATTCAAAGAACAGCAAACGCAACCGTTAGAAAGCTCAAAAATACCATTTTCCGATTTCACAATCAACTCATGATCAATGGATTGTTCGCCTAGTTCATTTTCAATAATAGCGATTTTTTTATCAGGATTACTTACTATGATGTGATTTAACAAAGTTGTTTTTCCTGCTCCCAAAAAACCAGAAACTATTGTTACAGGTATTTTATTCATAAAATAATAAATTAACAAATAATAGAATAATGCAATTATACAAAAGTCATGAAATCGTAATGAACAACAGGTTTAGAACCTTTTTGACCTTTAATTTCGAGTATTTTTTTAGAAGAAAATTGAACTTTTCCTAAAGCAATTACTTTTTTATCGATAGTAATAATTTCAACAATTTCATTCGATTGAAAATCATTTAAAACATCCACAATTCCTACTGCCAATAAACTTATAGCTTTGGGTTGTTGCAAAGCCAAAGCAGCTCCCTCGTTGATAATAATTTGTCCTTTAGTTTCTGAAAAAGCTATTCTTTTTTTTGCGTTTGAAGCTTGTTTTGTTGGCGTAAAATAAGTTCCAATAGCACCTTTTTTTTCAGTAATTGCTCTAATAATAATATTATTAATCTTACCATTTATGATATGAACAGGAATACCAGATTTGGCTACTTTTCGAGCTATTGAAGACTTTGTTAACATTCCACCCCTTCCGAAATCCGACTTTTCAGAAGCTATAATACCCTTAAAATCAGCAATTTTATCATCTATAATTGAAATTAATTTAGAAGTTTCTAAGTTTGGATTTCCATCGTAAATACCATTTACGTTTGTAAGAATTACCAAAGCATCTGCATTTAGCATTGTTGCAATTAAACCAGCCAACTCATCATTATCGGTAAACATAAGTTCTGAAACCGAAACCACATCATTTTCGTTTACAATCGGAACTACACCTTGCTGCAAAAGTGCTTCAAAGCAATTTCGCATATTAAAATAATGAGCATTTTTATTTTGCCTAAAATCTTCTTTTGTTACTAAAACTTGAGCAGAAATAATGTTTAGTTTTTCAAAAAATAAATCATATTTTTGCAATAATTTCACTTGCCCTACGGCTGCCAAAACTTGGCGTTGAGCCAAAGTATCTAGTTTTGGATGTAACTTTAAAATACTTCTTCCTGAAGCAACAGCTCCAGATGAAATTAAAATAATTTCTGAACCACTTTCATGTAAAAATCCTATTTGAGAAGTTAAACTTTCAATTATTTTTTCGTCAATTTTATTATCTTTGTCCGATAAAACATTTGAACCCACTTTTATTACAATTTTTTTATACACAGTAATTTTATTTCGTTCAATTTATTTTAACTAATTTATTTATAAAGTTTTTATTTAAAACTTAAAAAAAATTAGGTTGTTTTTAATCTATAAGGGTATTAATATAAAATATTACTAATTATATAAATCCAACCAATATATATATGTCAAATATCTTGCTTTACAAATTTTCGACACAAGCACCATCCACCATATCGAAAGCATAAACTTCTCCATCAATATTAAAAGCCGATTTGTAGGCAGGCAAAATAAATGCTTCAAATTCTTTTAACTTACTTTTTTGAATTAGATTTATGGTGCATCCGCCAAAACCACCGCCCATCATTCTTCCACCCAAAAATCCATCAAATGTTTTGGATTTTTCTACCAAAAAATCTAGTTCTTGGCAACTTACTTCGTAATCATTTTTTAAAGAGTAATGACTTTCTAAAAGCAACTGACCTACTTTTTTAAGATTATTTGCTTTAAAAGCATCGGCAGTATCGAACACTCTTTGGTCTTCGGTTACAAAATGTTTCATCCTAGATTTTACAGTAGGATTTTTCAATAATTCCACATCCGAAATAGTAATATCTCTGAAATGTTTTACAGTTGATTTTGCAGCTTGAATTTCTTTTAAAGCTGCTTGCGTTTCCTCTACTCGTTCCGAATATTTACTTCCTGCCAACTCTCTTTTTACCTTAGTATTAACTAAAACCCAGCAATATTCGCCAATTTCAGCACTAAAATAATTGTGTGTTAAACTTTGAAAATCAAGCGACATTAAATTTCCAGCTTTGGATAATTGCGAAGCATATTGATCTAACAATCCAGATTTTACGCCCAAATATTCGTGTTCAATTTTTTGACAATTTTTTACTAAAGTTACATCATCAAAACTTGCATTGAAAGCTTTTCTGAGCAATCCCATAGTGGCAACTTCGAGGGCAGCCGAAGAGGAAACGCCCGAACCGAGTGGCACATTTCCCCAAATATAAGCATTAAATCCTTTGGTTATTTTATCGGTTCGTTGAAAAATTTCCAATGCTCCGTGCATAAATTTCATCCAACTTTCAGTAGCTTCAAAAGGCTTTCCAGCTTCATAAACCATTTCGTTTTGAAAACTTTCGGCTTGCATTTTAATTACATTATCATCTCTAAAAGCAAAGCAAATCACAACCCAACGATTGATGGCAGCAGGCATAGAAAGACCAAAATTATAGTCTGTATGCTCGCCAATGACGTTTATTCGACCGGGAGCAATAGAAATTAATGATGGTTTTTGATTATATTTTAATGTAAATTTTTGGGTTACTTCTTGTTTTATTTTAATTAATTCTTCTGACATTTTAAATTATTATTTTAAATTAATGTTGTTTTGAAAACGTATTTTTAAATATTAATATACAGAAATTATTACAAAGTTTCAGGACGCATTTGAGGAAAAAACAGCACATCTTGAATTGAATTTTGGTTGGTCATAAGCATACAAAGTCTATCAATTCCTATGCCAATGCCGGCTGTGGGAGGCATTCCGTATTCCAAAGCTCGTAAGAAATCATGATCTATAAACATGGCTTCATCATCGCCACGCTCCATCAATTTTATTTGTTCTTCAAATCTTTCTCTTTGATCGATTGGGTCGTTAAGTTCTGTATAAGCATTTGCAACTTCTTTGCCATTTATCATCAATTCAAATCGCTCGACCAAACCTGGTTTTGAACGGTGTTTTTTGGTTAAAGGACTCATTTCGACAGGATAATCAGTAATAAAAGTGGGCTGAACAAAAGATTTTTCGCACAAAGTCCCAAATATTTCATCAATAATTTTACCTTTTCCTACTTTTTCGTCTATATGAACATGGTGCAACTTACAAAAATCACGTAGTTGATTTTCGTCCATTTCTGAAATATCTGTACTTGTTTTTTCTTTGATTGCATCCAAAATACTAATTCTTTTGAAAGGAGCTTCAAAATTAATGATATTTTCGCCTACTTTAACTTCCGTAGTTCCGTTCAGTTGAATAGCGATTTTTTCTAATAATTTTTCTGTAAAATCCATCATCCAAAAATAATCTTTGTAAGCTACATAAAACTCCAAAACCGTAAATTCTGGATTGTGAGTTCTATCCATTCCTTCATTTCTGAAGTTTCTAGAAAATTCATAAACAAAGTCAAAACCGCCCACAATCAATCTTTTAAGGTATAATTCGTTTGCAATTCGCAAATAAAACGGCACATCAAGGGCGTTATGGTGCGTAATAAACGGACGAGCAGATGCACCACCAGGAATATTTTGCAACACAGGCGTATCTACTTCCAAAGCTCCGTGATCGTTGAGATAATCACGAATTGTTTTAATGATTTGAGTTCTTTTGATAAAAACATCTTTTATGCCAGGCGTAACAATTAAATCGGCATAACGCTGTCTGTACCTAAATTCAGGATCGGAAACGGCATCAAAAGTAGTTGCATTTCCATTTTCATCCACTATTTCTTTAACAATCGGAAGCGGTTTTAATGATTTTGCCAGTAACTTTAATTCGGTTACATGGATAGAAATTTCGCCCGTTTGGGTAGTAAAAACATAGCCTTTTACGCCTACATAATCGCCTATATCCATCAACTTTTTAAAAACTACATTATATAAATCTTTATTTTCGGTAGGGCAAATATCATCTCTGCTTATATACATTTGAATTTTGGCTTTTTCATCTTGCAAAACTGCAAAAGAAGCTTTTCCCATAATTCTACGGGTCATTAATCTGCCAGCAATAGAAATATTTTTATATTCTATTTTTTGAGATTCATAATTTTTTAGAATATCAGATGCGGATGCATTCACTTCAAATGTTTCGGCAGGATAGGGATTTATTCCCATTTTTTCTAATTCCTCACGGGCTTGACGCCTTAATATTTCTGGTTCTGATAATGACATAAAATATATTTTCTAAATCTGTTTTTAAGTTTCAAACACAACTTTATTTTGATTGTTTAAATAATTATTTTTAAAAATTGAACTCTCGGTTTTCGCAAAACTATTTACCTAAAACTAATCCTCTTTATAGCAAACTATCTTAAAAATGACGATTTTAACACAAATCTAACACCATGCAAATCTACAAAAAATAATAGATTTTTGGTTCTTTTAGACAAAAAATAAAAAAGCAAAAAAACTATCATCTAAACAATAAGGCTTTAGTATTTAAAATAATTATAGCGTAGTATTTTATTTTATTTCATATTTATTACTAAAAATAAACCCCTTTATTATAGTTTAAAAGGTTTAAATACGAATTTGCTATAATAAAAGGAGTTAAAAAATAAAAGCATCTATTTGATTGATTTAAAAACTTTTAAGTAGCAAAAAATTAAACAATAGGATAAATATATGTAAAATAATTTAAAAATCTTGATTTCAATCAAGATTTAACTGTAAAAAACAGAGCAATTTTGTGCCATAAAATTTAATATAAAAATAAATATGAACACACAAAAAAGCATAAAATTAAGTAGTCAAATTTATATTGTTTTCTCCGCTTTGAGTTTAGGATATGTAGCACTTTTATCCCTTTTCAGCCCTCAAACAACTATGAATTTGGTAGCAACAACTTTGCCCAATACAGATGCAATAAGTTCAATAAGAGGCATTTATGGAGGTGTTGGATTAGTTATTACCTTTCAATTAATTTACCTATTAATGAAAGATTATTACAAGGGTTTATTGTTTTTATCCTTGTTTTGGGGAGCTTATGCTATTTCAAGATTAATAACCATTTTTTCAGATGGTGCTTTGGGAGATTTTGGCAATAAATGGATTATTATTGAATCAACTTTTAGTATAATAGCAATTGTTTTATTAATATTAGCTAATAAAATTTCAAAAAAATGAATTCGGAATTGCTTATTCAATCACTTTTAGAACAAACACAACTAAGCCTCATTCATGCTGAAAAGTTAAAAAAAAATGATATTAAAACATTGGTTTGGAAAGAAAATGAAAAATCATGGAATATTTTAGAATGTTTAGAACATTTGAATTTATACAGCGATTTTTATTTACCAAAAATAGAAAAAAAAATTAAAAAATCAACAACAATAGCTAATTTAGAATTTGAAAGCGGAATTTTAGGTAAATATTTTGCAAAAAGTATGTTGCCTAAAGAAAAACTTAATAAAATGAAAACATTTAAAGATAAAAATCCTTCATCTTTAAATCTCAACAAAGAGGTTATTGACAAATATATCAATCAGCAAATTAAATTATTAGACTTACTTAACCAATCAAGGCATGTAAGTTTGAATAAAATAAAAATTCAAACTTCAATTTCAAGTTTAATAAAACTAAAACTGGGAGATGTTTTTCAGTTTATCATTAATCATACAATTAGGCATTTAAAGCAAATTGATAAAATTCTAATTGCTGAAAATAATAAAAGCCACATTCATTAAAAATATTTTTAAAAGTAGATTTTTTTTAAAAAAGGAATCAAAAAGTAAGGATTATATGATTAAAATATTAAAAACAAAAAATAAATTTTAGAAAAGCCTATAAATGTATTTTAACCTTAATTAATCAATATATTAGTAATATTTCATAAAATTGGAACGTCCCCCTTCTTTAGGATTCTGTGGTTTAGTAACAGAAATTGGGTTAGGGCTGGGGCATTTTTTTGAAATATTTAAGTGGGCTTTTCTAATAAATTTATATTTTGTTCTTTTTAAAAATGATATAAAATGAATTTATCAAAATATAAAAGGAATTCAGTATTTTAAAACGGAAAAATAGAAAATATTTTAAACCAAAATCTTGCTTTAAATTAAAAAAACAAGAAATACCATAAAATGTATCTATTTGTATAAGAATTATATACTTTTGTAAAAAAATTTTAAATATCAAAATGATTGAAATAGATCAAGTATTTACACATACTTTTACTATAACACAGGCTGAAGTAATTGCTTTTGCTAACTGCAGTGGCGATTTTAATCCCATACACCTTGATGCTTCTTTTGCAGCTGATACTCCGTTTAAAAAACCTATTATTCATGGTATTTTTTCATCAAGTATTTTCTCAAAATATTTCGGAACAATCAACCCAGGAGAAGGAACAATTTATTTAAAACAAACACTTGAGTTTTTGCGTCCTATGTTTGCAGATATGCCTTATGAAGCCATTATGAAAGTAAAAGATATAATTTCTACCAAAAATACAGCAATTATAGACTGCAAAATAATAGATAAAAATACAGGAAAACTTACTCTTATCGGAGAAGCATATATTTTACATAAAGATAAAATTAAATAATGAAAGATTTTTTAGAAAAACGATGGAATATTACAGGTGGTTGGGTTCAAATTAGTCTTATTTTTATCGTTTTTGCCATAACGGGTTCTTCTTCCATGATAATTGGTAAATACATAATGGCTTTTTTAGGCTTATCTAAAGATACTTCCTCGCCATGGATATGGTATCCTTGTCGAATATTAGGTATATTTATATTATATCAAGGTTTATTGCTTTGGATAGGATTTATGTTTGGTCAATTTAAGTTTTTCTATGCTTTTGAAAAAAAAATGTGGGATAGATTGTTAAAACCGTTCAGAAAAAAAGATGTTTGATGAATGATAAATCGCAGTATTAAACCTGTGAATTGCAATTTAATTTGGTTAAATTTATAGAAATGATTAGTAATATTTTAATTTTTGATACATCGTCCATAAAAAAATCAAGAACATAACAACTCAAAAAGTAGAATTTGATTAAGTTATCATTATTTTTAACATAAATTTAACCAAAAATAGTTGCATTTAAGGGTTGAATCCTGCATTTTAAATTTATTTTATTTGCTAACGTAATGTACTCATTTACAACCTTTTCAAGGTTTTTATCTTTATGTTTATGTTTGCTCACAGAGGCATTTCCGATAGAACGGCTCAAGTTTTTTAGCTACGAACGATACGAATTTATTTTTCGCTATCCTTCAAAGTCATGTAAGATTATACATTTTTTCATTATATCCAAACATTTACGTCCTGTGTCTAATAATAAATTATAATCAGTAGGAAAATGAACATTAGCTTCTAAAACGATGGTATCGGATTTTATCTGTAATTTTTCGTTTTTTTTTAATACTAAATGATGGGCTTATTCCACTACCAATTCGTTGATTTGCATAATTGTTTCTTCGTCCAAAAGCATCAGATTGTCTTTCACGGTTTGCATTTTAAAGACTTTTGTTGTAATTAGAAAAACTATTAAAACTTACTTGCATGAGTGTTCACATCATCTGATGTTGGTTTGCTAAATCGAGTATTTCATCGTAATTTGCATCTAAAGTAAGCTAAAATTGCTATAATCGCAATTTTTCAAAGATTTATTCTCTCTTTAACTTTGCTGTTTTGCTTTTCCGTTCATGCACTAACTAAAAAGTTGCTTTATTTTTTAGAATATCAATAGCTGTAAAAATTGCAGTTCTAAAAGAATGTTCGTTAGCAACGCCATTTCCTGCAATATCGTAGGCAGTTCCGTGATCTGGCGAAGTTCTGACAGCTTTTAATCCAGCAGTAAAATTTACGCCATCTTCAAAAGCCAACATTTTGAACGGAATTAAACCTTGGTCGTGGTACATTGCCAAAATTCCATCGTATTTTAAATACGTTTGAGCTGCAAAAAAACCATCGGCAGGAAATGGACCAAAAACTAATTCGCCTTTATTTTTACGTTCTTCAACAATTGGTTTTATAATTTCTAAATCTTCTTTTCCAATCACACCCGAATCGCCTGCGTGAGGATTAAGACCCAAAATGGCGATTTTAGGTTTTGAAATACCAAAATCTTTCTTTAAAGATTGGAACATAATATTCAAACGAGCCTCAATTTTTGGCTTTGTAATATCGTTTTTAACATCCGAAAGCGGTACGTGCATTGAAACGACAGCAATTTTTAAGTTTTCGCTCACCATAAACATCAAAACTTCAGGCGACTGAAACTGTGCTTGCAAATATTCGGTGTGTCCAATAAAATTAAAATCAGCTGATTGGATATTTTTTTTGTTTATAGGAGCCGTAACCATGGCATCAATCAAACCATTTTTTAGATGCTCAGTAGCTATTTTTAAAGATAAAAAGGCACATTTTCCTGCAACATCCGTAATTTTTCCTGGTTCTGGCGTGTGGTTTTCTTGCCAACATTCTAAAATATTTATTTTTTTTGCTTGAACTTCAGAAATTTCTTTAATAGAATAAAAAATTACATCTTCATTCATTGATAATAATTTTCGATATTTTGAAAGTATTTCAAAAGAAGCATAAATTACGGGTGTAAAAAACTTAGTAATTTCGCCATCGTTAATAGTTTTTAAGATAATTTCAGGACCAATTCCATTAAAATCGCCCAAAGTAATGCCTATAATTGGTTTGTGTTGCTTGGTTTCCATTTTGTATTTAATTAAGCAAAAGTAATTGATAATTCTAATTTAATGTATTAATCGTCTTGTTTTTGTTATAATATTATATTTCTTTTTCATTTGAAATCAAAATATCTAGTAAATTTCAGTGAAAAAAATTTTATATTAAGATAATTTAAAGTGGAAAAGTTTTGATATGAATATTTTTATGGAACAGCCCATTTAATTACCAAATACACAAAAAACTACGTTTTTTGACCTCTTTTGCCCTAGAGAAATGATAATTAATGAAGTTTTGAAAGAAATATTTATGTTTTACTTTTGAAATGTAAGTACATGGGCTATTCCATATTTTTAAATAATACTAACTATGAGTCTAGTTTAACCAAATATCATCATTAGAGTAATGAAATTCTATACAATTTTAAATTTCAAATACTTACTATATTGATATTGATATTGATATTGATATTGATATTGATATTGATATTGATATTGATATTGATATTGATATTGATATTGATATTGATATTTAAAATATTTTTATAATTTTTTCAAGTTTATTTATGGTTAATTTAATTAAAGTGTTAATTTTACACTTATTAAATTTTAAATATGAAAAATACTGTTTTCTCTAGCTTATTTTTATGCATTAGTTTTTGGGCAGTTGCGCAAAATCAGACTTTCAAAATGGATAAATTGCTGTATGGCGCAGCATATTATCATGAAAACATGCCTTACGAAAGGCTTGATGCAGACATAAAACTTATGACCGCTGCTGGACTTACCGTAGTTCGAGTAGGCGAATCTAGTTGGGTTAAATTTGAAACTGCTGATGGTGTTTTTGATTTTGCCTGGATGGATAGAATAGTAGATAAAATGAACGCAGCAGGCATCAAAGTAATCATGGGGACACCCACCTACTCTATTCCTACATGGATGGCAGCCAAACATCCTGAAATTATCGCCACAAAATTAAAAGGCGATAGACATTATTATGGAGTAAGACAAAATATGGATATTTTAAATCCAGATTTTTTGAGATATGCAGAACGTATCGTTCGTAAAATAGCCCAGAGATATAGTAAAAATCCTGGAGTAATTGGTTTTCAGGTAGATAACGAAACTACAACCAATGAATCAAACACTCCATATTTTTTCAAAAAGTTTGTTCAATATTTAACCCAAATTGCAGTTTTCTTTAATAAAAATTGCATTTTTTAAATAAATCACATAAACTTTTAAAGATAATAATTTTTATTTTTTTTACAAAGTT
>REAG01000229.1 GCA_004294265.1 Cytophagales bacterium
CGGAGGGGGTAGTTTTTTGAAGTGCTAAAAAAAATGCGTTTCTAGTTAATAGAAACGCTTTTTGTGTTATATTTGCAAAGCTGTCGGACGTCAGTAATTTTAATCATAAAAAAAATATTTCAACTATCCTTTTTTTAATTACGATAGGAGTTACTAATTTTTAAATTTTAGCTTAAAAAATCATCATTTTAAATCCATTTTATTAATATTGCAATATAATTATACATTCTCAAAATTTTAAAATGAAAATTACTTTTATATTAGTATTGTGCCAATTTTTAGTATTTAGCCAAACAGGTGAACCTAAATTAATTTTAAAAGAATGGCGAAAAGGAATTAGTTTGGCTGTTCCAGAAAAATTCTTGTTGATGTCTGATGATGATATGGCTCAAAAATATCCTTCTTATCGAAAACCTATTGGCGTTTATTCTGATAAAAAAACAGATATTAGCATAAATTATTCCATCAATAAGTGGAATAATAAAAACTTGGATATTTTAAAAAGTATGTATAAAGCCACCATTAGCTCAGTTTTTACAGATGTTGAATTTATTCAAGACGGTGTTATTAAAAAAGTAAACGACCGTGATTTTATCGTTTTTGAATTTATTTCTAATTTAGTAGAAGAAAATGGACCTAAAAAAGGAGCTTCTTTAAAAACATATTCTTACTTAGCTTATACACTTTACAAAAATAAAGTATTGATTTTGAATATGAACACACAAGTTCAAGAACGTAATGACTGGGCAAATACTTTCGGAAAAATATTTGAAAGTTTTGTAATAACTGATAAATTACAATTAGATGTATTTAAACCTTACGAAGCCGAAAATAAGCAAATGCCTAAAGGCGGACAGGAAGATGTTCAAATGAAATTACTTAAGAAAATGGGTAAAAGTAGAACTAAAAACCCTCAATAATATTTTTTTATAATTATTACTTAATGTAGGAATTTAAAAATTCTATTCCTACTTTTGATTCGATGATAGCATATAATAGTTTTAAATTAGAAAACGGACTTCAGGTTTTTGTGCACGAAGACCACACAAATCCTTTGGCTGTAGTAAATATTTTGTACAATGTAGGTTCGAGAGATGAAAACCCGGAAAAGACAGGTTTCGCCCATCTTTTTGAGCATTTGATGTTTGGTGGCTCGGCAAATGTGCCTGTTTTTGATACGCCACTTCAAAAAGTTGGTGGCGAAAATAATGCTTTCACTTCTCCAGATATTACTAATTACTACAATGTTTTGCCTGCGGCAAACATCGAAACTGCTTTTTGGCTTGAAAGTGACCGAATGAAATCTTTGTTATTTGACCCAAAAGTATTGGAGGTGCAAAGAAAAGTGGTGATTGAAGAGTTTAAACAGAGGTATTTGAATCAACCTTACGGAGATGTTTGGCTGAAATTGCGTCCTTTGGCTTATCAAAACCATCCCTATCAATGGGCAACGATTGGAAAAGAAATTTCGCATATCGAAGATGCAACTATGGACGATGTAAAATCATTTTTTTATAAATTTTATGTTCCAAATAATGCCATTATGGTTGTGGGCGGAAATGTAAAATTAGATCAAATAAAAAAGCTGACAGAAAAATGGTTTGGAGATATTCCTTCAGGAATAAAATACATAAGAAATTTACCAAAAGAAGCAAAACAAAAGCAAAAGAGAACTTTGATTAATGAATCAAAAGTCCCTTCAAATGCTATATATAAGGCTTTTAAAATGGGAAAACGATTAGATTCGGATTTTTATGCCCACGATTTATTGAGCGATATTTTAGGAAGAGGACAATCCTCTCGTTTGTATCAAAAATTAGTAAGAGATAAGAAAATATTTAGTTCAATTTCTTCTTATTGCATTGCCTCGCTTGACGAAGGTTTATTTATGGTTGAAGGAAAATTAAATAGTGGCGTTACTTTTGAAGATGCAGAATTAGGTATTGAGTCAGAAATAAAAAATATTACTTTTGATGTAATTGACACAGAACTAGAAAAAGTAAAAAATCAGGCTGAAACTTATATGGAAATGTCAGAAACTGAGCTTCTAAATCGTTGTATGAATATTGCATTTTCTGCCAATATGGGCGATGTGAGCTTAGTTAATAAAGAATCAACATTATTACAAGCTGTTAGTGCTGATGAAATAAAAAATGCAGTTAAAAACACATTAATTGAATCTAATTCTAGTGTTTTGTATTATCAATCAATAAAAGAAAATTAATTTTATTTTATTTAAAATTGAATCTTAAAGAGTTAGAAAATCGAGTAAGAGGTGGCGAAAATTTATTTACTGAATTTAAACATAAAATAAATTTTCCCGAAAAAATAGCAAGAGAAATTGTTGCTTTTTCAAATACGCAAGGCGGTTGGTTATTGATAGGAGTAGATGATAATAAATTAATTTCGGGAATTAAAAACATAGAAGAAGAGGTTTTTGAGTTTAATAAAATTATTACTAAACTTATTAAATTTTCTATTGAATATACTGCTTTTCAAATTCCTATTTCAGAAAAAAAAACAGTTTTAGCGCTACAAATTAAAGAATCTAAGCAAAAACCAAATTTTGCTTTTGAAAAAATAGGCGACAAAACTGGAATCGCTTATGTGCGAGTAGCCGATAAAAGCGTGCAAGCAAGTTCGGTTGTAATCAAAATTTTAGAATTACAAACCATCAATAAAGAAGTAAGAATTAAATTTGGAGATATAGAATCAAAAACGATGCAAATCATTCAAAAAAATGGATTTGTTAGTGTTAAATCTTTGGTAGAAACACTTTTAATTTCCAATCAAACCGCTACTGAATCGTTAATTAACATGGTTTTGGGAGGAATTCTTAAAATTATTCCTGAAGAGGGAAAAGAAGATAAGTTTTATGAAATATAAAAATTTATTACTTTTATTTTAAGTCAACAAACTTCATATTTCGTTTTAAGCCGTCTATTTTAGTTCTTTTAATGGGAGATTTTTGAAGAATAGATTTGAAAGCAGTTTCCGAAATTTCTTGCCAATCGGTTTTGTTAAATTGTATTAATTCTTTGATTGGATTAAATTTAGCTTCAGAAGTAGGTTTAGAAAAACGGTTCCATGGGCAAACATCTTGGCAAATATCACAACCAAACACCCATTTTTCCATTTTACCTATAAAAACTTCAGGAATTTCATCTTTTAGTTCTATCGTTAGGTAAGAAATACATTTACTTCCATCTACAATATAAGGTTCGATAATGGCATCCGTAGGGCAAGCATCTAGGCAACGAGTGCAAGTGCCACAATAATCTTTAATAGCAATATCTGGTAATAATTCCAAATCAAGAATGAGCTCAGCAATAAAAAAAAAACTTCCATTTTTTTTGTTTATAAGATTAGAATTTTTACCAATCCAACCTAAACCCGCTTTTTTAGCCCAAACTTTATCCATCACAGGAGCGGAATCAACAAAATATCTACCCTCTACTTTTCCTATTTTTTCATATATTAATTCAAAAAATATTTTTAATTTATCTTTTATTATATCATGATAATCATAGCCATAGGCATATTTTGATATTTTAAAATCATCTTTAAAATCAATTTCTTTCTCAGGATAATAATTGTAAAGCAGTGAAACTACCGATTTTGAACCTTCAACCAAAAGGGTTGGATTGAGGCGTTTGTCAAAATGGTTTTCCATATATGCCATTTTTCCATGTCTATTATTTTTAAGCCAATCAGTAAGTTTTGGAGCTTCCGATTCTAAAAATTCAGCTTTAGAAATACCACAATAATCAAATCCTAGTTGTTTAGAAATGGATTTAATAAGTGTGGTATTTTTTTCTATAATTGACAAAGTTAATTATAATTATCAATGAATTTATTTAGTATAAACTACATTACTAAAACTTACATTAGGAATCCAAGATTTAACTTTTAAATTTAACTATTTTAATACTAATTTCAATTATATATTTTCCAGTGTAAGATTTAATAAAGATGCAAATAAAAATTGTCCGTCTGTATTTTTTAAATCCGAGTCAACTGCTCTTTCTGGGTGAGGCATCATTCCAAACACATTTTTAGTTTTATTACTTACACCAGCAATATTTTTTAATGATCCATTAGGATTTGAATCATCATTTACATTTCCAAATTTATCAGAATAATGAAACAGGATTTGGTCATTGTCTTCTAGTGATTTAATGGTTTCGTTATCAGCATAATATCGTCCATCTCCGTGAGCAATTGGAATATTAAAAACGGTTGAAAAGTCTAAGTTTTTAGTAAGTAAAGCAGTTTTTGAAACAGGTTTTATAAATTGATTTTGACAAATAAATAGTCTGCCCGAATTACGAATTAAAGCACCTGGCAATAAACCTGCTTCCGTAAGAATTTGAAAACCATTACAAACGCCCATAACATATCCGCCTTTGTTGGCGTGTTCGATTACGCTTGTCATGATGGGAGAAAAACGAGCAATTGCACCTGATCGCAAATAATCGCCATAGGAAAATCCGCCTGGAACCATGATAAAATCACAGCCTTTTAAGTCGTTTTCTTTATGCCAAAGTTTAACTACTTTTTGATTCATAATTGTTTCGAGGGCATATACCATGTCGTCATCACAATTAGAACCAGGAAATACAATTACGCCAAATTTCATTTTTTATATTTTAAGATTTCAAAATTAGCTATTTTATCAGCTTATTATAAAATTATTCTGTTTTTTTTAAATCAATTTTATTAAAATAATAAATTCCTAATCCAAAGGATGTAATTAAAACTGAAATTAAAATTGGTGTAAAGTAAGATTTATTAATATCAAATAATAAGCCTGCTACTATCGGACCAAAAACGCCAGCAAAGCCAAAAGCCATAAAAACAAAAGGATAAACGATGCCATATTTATCTACGCCATAAATTTGCATAGTTTTGGCAGCAAATAAAACCATACAAGAGCTATATCCAATTCCAACTAATAAAATAGTAAAACTTACCATTAATTCGGAATTTGCAATAAAGTTTAAACTTATTAAGGCAGTCAAAAGAATGGAATAGGCGATATAAAGTGATTTATCAACGCCAATTTTATCTATCACTAAGCCCCACACTACTCTGCCAATCATATTACCGAGCGATAAAATAAGAATGCAGATGGTGGCGGCATTATCAGAAAAATTAAGAGCAAGTACAATAGGTTTTACATTTCCGATGATTTGTAAACCTGCAAAACAACCTGAAAACATTGTTAGAAATAAAATCCAATAATTTTTATCTTTTAATAAAACGGATGAAGAAAATGAGTTTGTAACTAAACTTGGTTTTCCAGCACCTTCATATTTTAAATAAAAAGTACCGATAATAATAATAACACCATAAATATAGCCTAAAGTTTGAAAAATTGACAAAACTGAAATGTCGGGTTGTTGAATTTGTAGGTATTTTACTACATAAGTGAGCAAAATAGCACCTGCACCAAATCCGCCAACTGATATTCCCGTTGCTAAACCCTTATTTTGTGGGAAATTTTTTGCTGGCACAACAAGGCAACAAACATAGCCGAAACCCGTTCCAACGCCACACAAGACTCCTATACTTAGGCAAATATATATAAAGTTGCCGCCAGAAAGTGATGCAAAAAAATAACCACAATAAAGTAAGACTGCTCCAATAATAGCTACTTTTTGTGGTCCGATTTTGCGTTCTAATCTTCCTGAAAATATCATAGAAAAAGCAAAACACATTAAAGTTGTGGCAAATATAGTTTGAGTTTGAACTGTTGTATATCCAAATTGTTTTTTAAGCATTGGTACAAAAGTACTCCAAGCATATACGCCACCAAGGCATAGTTGAATAAGAGTTGAAGCGGCAACTGAAATGTGTTTTTGCATAATAAAAGTGTAAAATTTGTTATTTTATATAGATTTCTACAATTTTATATTAAATAATTCAAAAAAGATAGATAAAAAACAAAATTTAATTTTAAAAAAGGTATTTATATATATTTCATTTAATAAATAATTGAAAAAAATATTTATAATTTCTTTAGTTACTTTATATTGCTTACTGCCTGCACAACTTTATAAAATGCCATTGGAGGCAAATTCGGTTATGGTTTAGTATGATCTTACAAATTCTTTTTAACTTAAAAATAGTTTTAAATTTTTTTGCAGGATTTACGTGGTATTGAAATTGAATCAATGCTTATGTAAATTATAATCACTAATTGCGATTGAAAAAGAAATGAAATCGCTTTATCGGTCTTTTGGAAGCGTTGCAAGTTTTTAACTTAAAGTTGGAGAGGGGATAAATATTAATTTGGTGCTAATTTTGTAGATATTCTAAAAACCCCAATATTATTTTTAGAAACCCCACCCAAACCAATTTCTGCTACGAAACCGCAGAATCCAAGTGGGAGGGCTTGAACGGAATTGAGGTTTTTAGGAGTTCCTTAGAGATATTCTAACTATTGGTGGTGGTATTGGTATAGAATATGGCTTAAAAATTATTACTTTATTTATAAAAAATCACTTATAGATTTATTTAAATAAATTTAAAATTATTACTTAAATACGATAAAATTATAAAATTAATAATTTTAATAAAACAATATCTGTAAATTTAATTTTTCGTGCGTACATTTGTGGGCTTGAATTGTATAATAAATATTAAAAAACAACACTTACGAGCTTGATATGCGTATTTATCTTATAGGTCTTACTGGTTGCGGCAAAAGCACCATTGGCAAAAACTTAGCTTTACAATTAAAAACAAAATTTGTTGATCTTGATGATTATATCATTTTGAAAGAGCAAATGTCGATTTCTGAAATTTTTACAGAAAAAGGCGAATCTTACTTTAGGCAATTAGAAAATAAAGCCTTAAAAGAGCTTTCTAACGAAATTGATATTGTGATAGCTACAGGCGGAGGTGCTCCATGTTTTCATGATAATATGACATTAATGAATGTTTCGGGAGTTACAATTTTCTTAGATGTTACCATCCAAGAAATTTGTAATCGGTTATGGAATACACCCAACAGAGCCAACAGACCTCTATTGCAAGATAAAAATAAAGAACAGTTATTTGAATATTTGGAAAAATTAAGAGCCGAAAGAATTCAATTTTATAACGAAGCCAAACTTACCATGCATGGAAACACAATCGTTGTAAATCAAATATTGATGATTTTGGAGCAAATGGATTAAGAATTTATTACTTATTTTTTACAAAATATTTTTCATTTATGGCTGACGTTATCAAACTTTTACCTGAATCTTTGGCAAACCAAATTGCAGCAGGCGAGGTTGTTCAACGTCCTGCATCGGTGGTAAAAGAATTATTAGAAAATGCGATTGATGCCAATGCTACTCATATAAAACTCGTCATAAAAGAGGCAGGCAAAACTTGGATTCAAGTCATGGATAATGGTTCTGGAATGTCAGAAACCGATGCAAGAATGAGTTTTGAACGCCATGCAACTTCTAAAATAAGCAAAACGGATGACCTTTTTACTATCATGACCATGGGATTTAGGGGCGAAGCCTTGGCTTCGATTGCTGCTGTGGCTCAAGTGGAAATGAAAACCAAAAAAGCTACTGACGATACTGGTACTTTATTGCAAGTGGAAGGTTCGCAAATCATTAAAATAGAACCTACGCAATGTAATTCCGGAACTTCGATTACCGTAAAAAACCTATTTTTTAATGTTCCCGCTCGTAGGAATTTCTTAAAATCTACCATTATTGAATTTGCACATATCCAAGATGAGTTTTTTAGAATAGCTATGGCTCATCCCGAAATTAGCTTTTCACTTTTCAATCAAGATGCTGATTTATTCCAACTTTCAGGCGGAAAACTTGCCAATCGAATTACAGCACTTTTGGGAAACCAATTTAAGGGCAGATTATCAGCCTGCATGGAGGAAACCAACTATTTGAAGATAACAGGTTATATTGGAAAACCCGAATGTGCCAAAAGAAAGCGTGGAGAACAGTATTTTTTTGCCAACAAAAGATTTATTAAACATGCTTTATTGCATTATGCCGTTAAAGAATGTTTTAAGGGTTTAATAGACGAAAATGAGCATCCATTTTATGTACTTTTCTTAGAAATAGACCCAAAGCATATTGATATAAATGTGCATCCTACAAAAACCGAAATTAAATTTGATGACGAACGCACTGTTTTTCAAATTGTAAATTCTGCGGTTCGTAAAGCATTAGCTAATTCAAATTTGAATGTGATTGATTTTTCTGAAAATGTAAATAACGAAATGTTTGCTCACTTTTCAAGCCGAAAATCAATCGAAAAAACTCCATCAAATAGTAATTATAGTTCTAATTACGAAAAAAAATCAACTGAAAATTGGCAAACACTTTATGCTAATTTAGAAAAGAAAACACCCAACCAAGATATTATGCAAAATCAAGATAAGGTAGAATTGAAATTTAAAAGCAATTTTGAAGCCATTCATGAAATTGAACAAACGGAAATTAAAGCCGAACATACAATTCTTTTTCAAATTCATAATAGCTTTATTATTACTCAAACCAAATCAGGAATGATGATGATAGACCAACAAGCTGCTCACGAGAGAGTGCTGTATGATAAGTTTATGAAAACCTTAGAGACTAAATTTGGTGCTTCACAACAGTTTTTGTTTCCGCTTAATTTGGAAGTTTCGCCCAGCGATTTTGAATTAATTATGGAATTAAAAGATCAAATTCATGCTCTTGGATTTTCGTTTTCGGTGTTTGGCAAAAATTCTATTGTTATCAATGGTATTCCTACGGATGTGCGTGCAGGTAACGAAAAAGCACTTTTTGAAGGATTTATTGATCAATATAAATCTAATAAATCGCAATTAAAATTACCTGTAAACGAAAATTTGGCACGTTCGCTCGCCAAGAAATCGGCACTCAAAAAAGGTGTAAAAATCGATTTAACTCAAATGAGTAATCTTTTAGAACAACTTTTGAGCAGCCCAAATCCTAGTTTCGCTCCTGATGGAACTTATACCATCGTGAGTTTTGATTTGCAAAAACTAAACGAATTGTTTCAATAAAATACTAATTATTCTTTAAGAAATTATTATGTATTTATACATAATTTAAATTTTCTGTAATATATCATTAAAAAAGCCTCAAATAAATTTGAGGCTTTTTTTAATTTATTTTTCTTTTAAACTATCAAAATCAAAACTGCTTTCAAGATATTTGGTAGTAAATTTTCCAGACCTAAAACCAGGGTCATCCATTAATTTTATATGAAATGGGATAGTTGTTTTGATACCTTCAATCACAAATTCTTGCAAAGCTCGTTTCATTTTACGGGTTGCTTCTTCACGAGAGGCGGCAGTAACAATGATTTTGGCAATCATCGAATCGTAATTGGGTGGGATGGTGTAGCCTGCATATACGTGCGAATCGATGCGAACGCCTAAGCCGCCTGGAAAATTGATATTTGTAATCTTGCCAGGACAAGGGCGGAAACCGTTGCCAGGATCTTCGGCATTTATGCGACATTCCATAGCAAAGGCTTTTGGAAAATAATTTGTCTTTTCGAGCGGCAATCCAGCTGCAATTTCTATTTGTTTTTTAATTAAATCCAAACCTGTAACTTGCTCTGTAACAGGATGCTCCACCTGAATACGGGTGTTCATCTCCATAAAAAAGAAGTCGTTGTACTTGTCAACTAAAAACTCAATTGTACCTGCACCTTCGTATTTTATAGCTTTGCAACCTGAAATGGCTGCTTTGCCCATTTGCTCCCGCAAGCGATCAGTCATTACGGGTGAAGGTGTTTCTTCCACTAATTTTTGATGTCTGCGTTGAATCGAACAATCTCGCTCCGAAAGGTGAATGGCATGACCTTTGCCATCGCCTAATACTTGAATTTCGATATGGCGAGGTTCTTCTACAAATTTCTCTAAATATAAACCATCATTTCCAAAGGATGCACCAGCTTCCATTTTGGCATCTTTCCAAGCTTTTTCAAACTCCGAATCGTTGTTTACAATCCTCATTCCTTTGCCTCCACCGCCTGCGGTAGCTTTCAAAATAACAGGATATTTAACTTTAGAAGCTATTTTTAAGCCTTCTTCGATTGATTTTAGAAGTCCATCAGAACCAGGAATGGTGGGAACTCCTGCTTTTTTCATGGTCGCTTTTGCAGTGGCTTTATCGCCCATGGAATTAATCATTTCGGGCGATGGTCCTATGAATTTAATGCCATGTTCGCCACATATTCTTGAAAATTCGGCATTTTCGGATAAAAATCCAAAGCCAGGATGAATAGCATCCGCATTGGTGATTTCGGCTGCCGAAACGATATTTAAAATACTTAAATAAGATTCTTTGCTCGGTGCAGGTCCAATACAAACCGCCTCATCGGCAAATCTGACATGCAAACTTTCTTTATCGGCAGTAGAATAAACAGCTACCGTTTTGATGCCCATTTCTCGGCACGTACGAATTACTCTTAATGC
>REAG01000230.1 GCA_004294265.1 Cytophagales bacterium
AAAATTCAAAAAATCCATTTTAGCTATGATTTATAAATTTATAACCCTTTTTCTTATTGCTTTTACGGCAAGTAGTTATTCAAAATTCCCGGCTGCTGCCAACCAATTTAACAGTAGCGGTCAAAAAGAAGGTCATTGGGTGGAGTTATACGATAGCCTTTGGAATGAAACCAAAAACGAAGATTCAGCCAAATTTTTTAGAACCATAAGATACCAAAATGGCAAATCTATTGGAAAGGTTAGAGATTTTTATGCGAACAGACAAAAACAATGGGAGGGGTTTTTGATAAGCATAAAACCTGAAATTAAAGAAGGAGAATCTATATTTTATTTTGAAAATGGCAAAATTCAAACAACAGCTTTTTATGTAAACAACAAAAAAAATGGACCATTTAAAGAATATTTCCCAACAGGAATACTTAATAATGAAGGTAATATGAAGCTAGATTCAAACGATGGTGTTTGGCGATATTATCACGAAACAGGCGAACTTTTAGCGATTGCAGAAATGAAAAAAGGAAATTTTGATGGGAGTATTCATTTTTTTTATAAAAATGGAAATCTAAATGCTAAAGGTTTTAGAGCAAATAATAAAAGTGCTGGATATTGGGAAACCTATTTTGAAAATGGCAAAATTAATTTGAAACAAAATTTTTTGGATGATCTAAAAAATGGAAACTATGAAGAGTATAATGAAGATGGATTTATAGTTAAAAAAGGCAAATATTTGAATGATAAAGAAGTTGGAAATTGGGAGTACTATCATTCCAATGGTGTTTTAAATGCCAAAGGTGTGCTTAATAGCAATGGTTTAAAAGAAGGAAAATGGTTTTATTATGATGAAAATGGTGTATTATCAACCAAAGAATATATAAAAAATGGATTATCGGATGGTTTTTTTGAGGAATTTTATCCTAGCCAAAAGAAAAAAACTATTGGGCAATATAAAAACAATGTTAAAGACTCTGTTTTCAAATATTTTCATGAAAATGGTAATCTCAAAAAACAAGGTGCTTATTTGAATGATAGTGCAAATGGAAAATGGAGCTATTATTACGAAAGCGGAAAGCCACAAAACGAAGGATTTTTTGTTGATAACAAAAAAAATGGTCAATGGAAATGGTATTTTGAAAATGGCGATATTGACGCAATCGAAAATATAGAAATGGGATTTTTAGAAGGCGATTATTTAGAATATTACCCAGGAAAAAAAACTAAAACAATTTCAAGTTATAAAAAAGGAAAGTTGATAGGTAAATATGTAGAATACTATGAAAATGGAAATAAGAAAAAAGAATGTTTTTATGATGAAAATAGCAATTTAAGTGGTGATTTTAAAATTTGGAACGAAAATGGAAAAATCAGTGTGGAGGCTTTTTACAAAGACAATCTCAAACAAGGTATTGCAAAATGGTACAGAGAAAATGGAAAACTAGACGATGAATATATTTATAAAGATGGAGAAGCCAATGGAGAATTTAAAGCCTATCACGAAAATGGTAAGATTTATAAAAAAGGAAATTATAAAAATGGAACTCTCGATAGTAAGTTAGAAATATATTCTGCCGATGGCAATATTTATTCTTCAGGTTTATATGAAAATGGAAAAAGACAAGGACTTTGGTTTTATATTGATAGTTTAACTCATAAAAAAGAAGCAGAAGGAATGTATAAAAACGGCTTAAAAGATGGAAAATGGATTGTTATTGATGCCAATGGCAAAAAAATTAGCAATGTATATTTCATCAATGGATTTAAAGAAACAGTTGATAACATAAGCGATAGCATAAGTTCTTTGGTTGTAAATTATCAATTTGAAAAAGCTGAACAAGCAATAAATTGGCTAAAAAAAGTCGTTAAAAGAGATAATAGCAACAAATCAATCATTGATAGTAAATACGCTTTTCTTTATTATTCACAAAAAAAATATGATTTGGCGTTAAAAAGCTACACAAAATATGCTGAAGCCGTCAAAATATCTGAAGGCGATACTTCTGTGAACTATGGATTTGCAAAAAATGGCATTCTAATAAGCCTTGAAGGGCTAGGCAGAAGTAAAGAAGCGATTAAACAATATCCTGAAGTGTTAAATATTTATGCTAAAGCCAAAAAAAGATACAGTGAATCTTATGGTGTAATTATGCAAAATTATGCCTCATCCTTAATTAATGAAAACCAAATTCAACAAGCTCAAGATTTGTATGAAAACGAATTAAGAGAAAGAAGAAAGGTGTTTGACTCCACTTCATTTGAATATCTAGATTTTGAAAATAATTTGGGTTGGTATTACAGCGAAATTCAAAATTATAAAAAAGCCGTTGAAGTATTTAAGAATGTAGTTTCTAAATCCGAAAAAAATAAAAATGAACTTAAAGGTATTTATAAATATGCATTAAGAAACTTGGCTAATAAACTCGATGACCTAGAAAACTATCGAGAAGCTTTAGAAACCACAAAAAAACTTTTAAACTTTAAACTTGACATTGGTGAATCAAATACATTAGACTATTTACAAGATTTTAAAAGTAAAGGGGTTTATTTTAGCAGATTAAACATGGAAGATAGTGCAAAATATTGTTATGAATATGTTTTAAAAGTAATATATGAACAAAAATGGGAAAACACACTTGTAGAGGCACAAGCTTTGAATGGTCTAGCCATATTTTATTCAAATAACAACGAAATAGAAAAATCTTTGACTTTATTTCCTGTGGTTTTAAATCATTATACATCAACCAATAACAAACAAAATAGCTATTACACTTTTTTAACAAACTATGCTAATATTTTATATAAAAATGATGCAAGCACAATAAAAAAATGCATTGAACTTATTGAAGAAAGCATGAATTATAAAGAAATAAATTATGGTTCAAATAGCTTAGAATTTGCTAATAGTATAATCACACTTTCTCATTATCTTATCAATGATTATCAACTTGAAAGAGCAAGTAAATTATTATCAACTGCTCAATCAATAATTATTGAAAAACAAGGTAAAGAATCCATAGTGTATATTTATTACCTTAAAAAAGCTTCAAAACTTGAAGTTTACAAAAAGAACTTTACAGCCTCTTTAGCATTTGAGAAAGAACGTCTAAAACTGTTAGAAAAATATAAAAACACAGAATTTGATGATTATATTGATGCCCATATTGATATTTCACGCCAATATTACAATCTTTCAAAACAAGATTCGGCAATGGTTTATAGCAAATTAGCTATTGATATTTACAAAAAAAACAAAAATGAAACCGATAATAAATATCTTGAATTAAAAAGTTCATTAGCAGCAGATTATAAAAATCAAAATTTATATTCGGAGGCTGAAAAAATATATGTATCAAATTTAGCTCAATATGCTATCAATGTAGGTAAACAAAGCATTAAATATGCGAATGAATTGAAAGAATTAGCTTTATGCTTGTCTTCAAAAGGAGAAAAAGAAAGAGCGTTGAAATACTCCAAAGAATATCAAACAATTATTCAAAACATAGCTGGTGAATATTCAGAAAAAAATGCAAATGCACTTCAAAATCTAAGTAATTCCTACGAAAAACTAGATATGTATTCGGAAGCCGAAATAGCAATCCGAAAATCACTCAAAATTATAGGCTTAAAATATGGAGAACAACATTTAAAGAATGCGGATAAAACACTTTCTTTAGCTATTATTTTACAATTATTAAATAAATATTCTGAATCTGAAAAATATTACCTTGAAGCCTTAAAAATAGTAAAACAAAACTTTGGAAATGATAATCAAGAAATAGTAGAATATCAAAAAGAATATGCTAATCTATGTTCAGCGTTGAATAAAAATAAAGATGCTGAAGAATTATATCTTAAAAATATTGAAATACTTAACAAATTAGATGCCTCTAAAGGATTAAGATATACAAAAGCTCTTTCCGATCTTTCAAATTTTTACTTAAACTTTGGCAGATATGCTGATGGCGAAAAAATTCTACTCGAAGAATATAAAATTGCATTAGAAATAAAAGATAAAATATTGATTGCTGACAATCTAGTTTCTTATGCAAGCCTTTTGAATCAATGGAAAAAATATCCGCAGGCAGATAGCATAGCCCAAAAATCACTTTCTGTTTTTGAAGATGAGCTTGAAATAAATAATTATAGAATATTATCAGTTAAAAATCTGTTAGGATTGATTAATATCAACAGGCGTAAATTTGAAGAATCATATAAATACCTGGATTTTTGTATCAAAGAAAGTAAAATAAATAAAACTGATAATACGCTCGATTATGGTTTTTATCTTAATAATCAAAGTGTGAATCTCATGGAAATGGGCAAGTTTCAAGAGAGTGAAAAAATGCTCAAAGAATCATCAATTATCATCTACAAAAATGTTAAAAAAGGTTATAATGATGCTTTTCATCTCGATAACTACGCCACTTTATATCAAGTTTGGGGCAAATACGAGCTTGCAGAAAAATATTGGCAGCTAACCACTCAAAAAGTTTTACAACAAATTAAATCTAACTTTTATTTCTTGAGCGACAACGAAAAAGCACAATATTGGGCTTTAAATAATGCCGATTTTGAATATTACAACAGTTTTGCCGTCATGCGCTATAAGCAAAACCCAAATGTATTATCTGAAATGTACAATAATCAATTAGCAACCAAAGGTTTATTATTAAGCACTTCCAATAAAATAAAAAATAGAATTTTGAGCAGTAAAGATACCGTTTTGATTTCCGATTATCACACATGGATTGCCATAAAAGAAAAGCTTGTGAAAGCCTATTTATTATCAGAACTTGAACGAAAAAATATGCAAATAAACATTCAAGCTCTTGAAAAAGAAGCCAATGTTTTAGAAAAAAATATTAACATTACAAGCGAAGATTTTGACAAAGAAAATGTTATTTCAAATATTGGATGGAAAGATATTCAAAAAAATCTTACTACTGGCGAAGCTGCTATCGAAATAATACGATTTAGACATTACCACAAACATTTATCCGATAGCGTTATATATGCGGCACTTATTTTAACTGCTGAAACAAAATTAAATCCTAAAATAGTATTGCTCGAAAAAGGTAATTTAATGGAAACAAAATGGCTCAAATATTACAATAATAACATAAAAAATAGATTAAATGAAGCTCAAACATTTTTAAACTATTGGGCTGAAATAGAAAAAGAACTAAAAGGAATTAAAAAAGTGTATGTTTCGCCTGATGGCGTTTATAATTCTATCAATTTAAACACTTTGCAAGATGAAAATGATAAGTATTTAATAGAAAAATATGATATTAAAATAGTATCAAATACTAAAGATATTATTAAAATAAAAAAACAAAATAAACGACTTGTAAATAGTAATAATAATGCTATCTTATTCGGATTTCCAAAATTCTTTATTGGAGATAAAAAACCAATGAATAAAAAAGATAATGAGAGGGCTTTTGATGCAGTAAATCGATCGGGAATTGCAGATTTGCCTGGTACAAAAGTTGAAATTGAAAAAATAAATACTGTACTTTCTGGCTCAAAATGGAATACTAAAAATTTCATTGAAAATCAAGCAAACGAGGAAGAATTGAAATCATTAAATAACCCAAAAGTACTACATATCGCCACTCATGGATTGTTTATAGACGAGGAAGCAGCCTCTAAATCGCAAAATACAGTTATTCAAAAATTAAGTTCTGTGCAAAATCATTTGTTAAAAGTAGGACTTTTACTTTCAGGATCTGCCAA
The DNA here is from genome assembly GCA_004294265.1 of Cytophagales bacterium. Classification (GTDB taxonomy): domain Bacteria; phylum Bacteroidota; class Bacteroidia; order Cytophagales; family UBA9547; genus REAG01. The sequence goes on from REAG01000230.1 coordinate 5,734, forward strand.
TTACTTGCAAAATGAAACTTACTTTTCAGAAGATAACGGAATTTTAACCGCTTATGAAGCTGCTAACTTAAACTTAGAGGGCACAGAAATGGTGGTTTTAAGTGCTTGCGAAACAGGAAAAGGCGAAATACAAAATGGAGAAGGGGTTTATGGATTGCAAAGAGCTTTTCAAACCGCAGGTGCAAAAACTATCGTAATGAGCCTATGGAAGGTAGATGATAATGCAACGCAAGAACTTATGAGTAGCTTTTACACCAAATGGACAAGTGGAATAGAAAAAACTAGTGCATTTAATCAAGCTCAATTAGAGATAAAACAAAAATATAAAATGCCTTACTATTGGGGAGCTTTTGTGATGGTAGGAGAGTAAGAAAGATGGTTTTTGGGGTTTATGATATATTTTATAGTTTCTAGTTATTAGCTTCAAAGTGAAAATTATTTTTTTATTTTAACTTTTGCTAGATTCAACCTCTAAATGCAACTATTTCTGCTAAAATTTAAGTAAATTTATTAAAAACACAATTTTTTAACAATAATTTTGAAAACTATATATATTATTATGGATAATATATATCTAATTTGTATATATTTTAAATTTTATCCACATAATCCTATTGTATATTAAAAAATATTTTATAATTTTGCGTTCCCAAAAAATTTGGGGTATTATAATCAATTTAAATTTTATAGTTAATGCCAACCATTCAACAGTTAGTTCGCAAAGGCAGAGAGGCTCTTAAATACAAGTCTAAATCGCCAGCACTAACCTCGTGTCCAGAAAGAAGAGGAGTATGCACGAGGGTTTATACCACCACACCTAAAAAACCAAATTCAGCACTTCGTAAAGTTGCTCGTGTGCGTTTGACAAATAGTCGTGAGGTAAATGCTTATATCCCAGGAGAGGGTCATAATCTTCAAGAACATAGTATAGTGTTAATTCGTGGTGGAAGAGTAAAAGATCTTCCTGGAGTTCGTTATCACATTGTGCGTGGTGCATTAGATACTGCGGGTGTGGCAAATCGTAAACAAAGCCGTTCAAAATACGGTGCAAAAACACCAAAAGCGGGTGCTCCAGTTAAAGGTGCAACCAAAGGTGCTCCAGCAAAGAAAAAATAATTCCTAACCTTATTAACATTTAGAAAAAATGAGAAAAGCAAAACCAGAAAAGAAATATGTGTTGCCAGATCCTAAATTTGGAGAAGTATTGGTAACAAAATTTGTAAATAATTTAATGTATGATGGCAAAAAAAGTACTGCCTATACAATATTTTATGATGCTATCGAAAAAATAGCTACAAAAACACAAGAAAATGGATTAGAAATGTGGAAAAAAGCCCTTTCTAATGTATCACCATCCGTAGAAGTAAAATCAAGACGTGTAGGAGGTTCAAATTTCCAAGTTCCGATAGAAGTTCGTGCTGAAAGAAAACAATCTTTGGGTATTAAATGGTTGATAAACTATGCTAGAAAGCGTGGTGAAAAAACAATGACCGATAAATTGGCTGCCGAAATAATCGCTGCTTCAAAAGGCGAGGGTGCTGCAGTGAAGAAAAAAGACGATACTCACCGTATGGCTGAGGCGAACAAAGCATTTGCTCACTTTAAATTTTAATCAATACTATGGCTAGAGACCTAAAATTTACCAGAAATATTGGTATAGCTGCACATATTGATGCAGGAAAAACAACAACAACTGAGCGTATTCTTTATTATGCTGGTGTAAGTCATAAAATTGGTGAAGTGCATGAAGGTGCTGCAACCATGGATTGGATGGCACAAGAGCAAGAAAGAGGTATCACAATTACTTCTGCTGCTACTACTGTTGATTGGAAATACAGAGATAATAACTATCACGTTAATATTATAGATACACCTGGTCACGTAGATTTTACGGTTGAAGTGAACCGTTCGCTTCGTGTATTAGATGGTTTGGTATTCTTGTTTTCGGCAGTTGATGGTGTTGAGCCTCAATCTGAAACCAACTGGAGACTTGCCAATAACTATAACGTAGCTCGTATTGGATTTGTAAATAAAATGGACCGTTCGGGTGCCGATTTCTTGAATGTTGTAAAACAAGTTAAAGAAATGTTAGGTTCGCATGCTGTTCCTTTGCAAATTCCTATCGGTGCTGAAGATAAATTTGAAGGCGTTGTAGATTTAGTAAATTGGAAAGGTATTGTTTGGAACGAGCACGACAAAGGAATGACTTTCAGAGAAGTTCCAATTCCTGCAGACGTAATGGACGAAGCTTTAGAATATAGAGAAAAATTATTGGAAGCAGTAGCTGAATATGATGAGACTTTGATGGAGAAATTCTTCGATGATCCAAACTCAATCACTGAAGCTGAAGTATTAGCCGCTTTAAGAAAAGCTACAATAGATATGAAAATTGTGCCTATGTTGTGCGGTTCTTCATTCAAAAACAAAGGTGTTCAAACCATGTTGGACTATGTAATGGCTATTTTACCTTCTCCATTAGATAAACATAATTTAACTGGAATAAACCCAGATACAGACGAAGAAGTAGTAAGAAAACCATCTGAATCTGAACCTTTCTGTGGCTTAGCCTTCAAAATTGCAACCGATCCATTTGTTGGTCGTTTGTGTTTTGTAAGAGCATATTCTGGTGTTTTAGAATCTGGTTCGTATGTGTATAATACACGTTCGGGCAACAAAGAGCGTATTTCACGTATTTTCCAAATGCACGCCAACAAGCAAAATCAAATTGATAGATTGCCTGCGGGAGATATTGGAGCGGTTGTTGGTTTTAAAGATATTAAAACAGGCGATACGCTTTGCGATGAAAAACATAAAATCACATTAGAGTCAATGGATTTTCCAGAGCCTGTAATTGGTTATGCTATTGAGCCTAAAAAACAAGCCGATGTGGATAAATTGGGTATTGCTATTGCCAAATTGGTAGAAGAAGATCCAACTTTGAGAGTGCATACAGACCATGAAACTGGTCAAACTATTTTGAGAGGAATGGGTGAGCTTCACTTAGAGATTATCATTGATAGAATGAGACGTGAATTTAACGTAGAAATCAATCAAGGAGCACCTCAAGTGGCATATAAAGAACGATTTACCAAGAAATTTGAACACAGAGAAGTTTACAAAAAACAATCAGGTGGACGTGGTAAATTTGCAGATATTGTATTTGAAATTTCTCCTATCGAAGAAGGCAAAACAGGTCTTGAATTTGTAAATGAAGTTGTGGGTGGTGCAATTCCTAAAGAATTTATTCCTGCAGTTCAAAAAGGATTTGAAGAGTCATTGAAAAATGGTGTTTTGGCAGGTTATCCTGTTGAGGGTTTCAAAATTCGATTAATACATGGCTCTTACCATGATGTGGATTCGGATGCATTATCGTTTGAATTAGCAGCCAAAATTGGATTTAAAGAAGCAGGCAAACAAGCTGGAGCTCAACTTTTAGAGCCAATTATGAATGTAGATGTGGTTACGCCTGATGATTATACTGGTCCTGTTACTGGAGATTTGAATCGCAGACGTGGTTTGATGAAAGGTATGGATTCTAAACCAGGTGCAACAATTGTGAAAGCGGGTGTGCCTCTTTCTGAATTATTTGGTTATGTAACAGATTTGAGAACGATTACTTCTGGACGTGCTTCAGCATCTCTTACATATTCGCATCACGATCCAATACCTACTAACTTAGCTGAATCGGTAATTGCAAGATCAAAAGGTGGTAATGGCGTTAATGCTTAATAATTTAAAATATAAATAAACTTTCTCAGTTTGCTCCCTTTAATGGGAGCAATTTTGGGGTTAATCTAAAAAATAATGAATCAAAAAATAAGAATTAAATTAAAATCATTCGACCATTCCTTGGTTGATAAATCTGCCGAAAAAATAGTGCGTGCAGTAAAAGCTACGGGAGCTTTGGTAAGTGGACCAATTCCATTGCCAACCGAAAAAGAGCGTTTCACAGTTTTGAAATCGCCCCACGTAAGCAAAAAAGCAAGAGATCAGTTTCAACTTTCAACTTATAAAAGATTAGTAGATATTTTTTCTACTAGCCCAAAAACGGTTGATGCTTTGATGAAACTTGAATTGCCAAGTGGTGTTGATGTTGAAATAAAAGTATAGTTAATATATTGAATGTATTAATAAATGTTTAGAACACGCCTTTTATGGCGTGTTTTTTTGTTTTAGAGTAAGACAGATAAATTTTAAATCAAACCTCGAATTAGAAAAAAAAGTGGATCATTTTTTAAAAACTGAGTTGTACTTTTAATCAATTTTTTTGATACTATAATAAACGACTTATATAAATTCGTTTAATTTTTATTATCTTTGCATAAAAAAAATGCAAAAACTAGAATTACAGACATCAGAATTAATACATGAGAAGATTTTATTGTATTTCAAAAAAAATGAGGAGGCACGATTTATCCATCGTTTACATGGTATTTTACTCAAAATAGATAATAAAGACAGCACCTGCGATAGCATTGGAAAGTCTTTTGGTCAATCAGCGAGAACGGTTTCAAAATGGATAAAAAAGGTAAATTTAAGTGGAGATATTGAGGTTTTACGTGATGTTAAAAAGCCAGGACGCAGTCCCAAGTTAAGCGAAATTCAGTTGGCTTCTATCAAGGAAGTGCTTCAAAAAGCCCCAGAGTTAAGTGGTGTTACT
>REAG01000382.1 GCA_004294265.1 Cytophagales bacterium
TGATTTTGAGAATAATTTAAAAAAATAACAGCATCGGGACGTAGCCCCTCCCCTTGGGGTTTTGCGGAATCGGAGCAAAATTTGTTGGGGTGGGGTTTTGCGGAATCGGAGCAAAATTTGTTGGGGTATTAGGGGGCTTTTTATTCCCGTTGCGGATCTACGTAACACGCCAAAGTGTTGAGATTATTAAAATAACATTTATATGGAATATATTACTTTAAATTTGCATAATTTTAAACTAGACATTACATTTAAAATTTAAAAAAAATGAAAAAATACTCATTAGCGATTCATGGTGGAGCTGGCACTATTTCAAAAGCCCAGCTTACTCCAAAAAAAGAACTTTTGTATCATGAAGCATTACAAAAAGCCTTAAATGTAGGGAAATATTTTCTTGAAAATGGCGGTACTGCTTTAGATGCAGTCGAATTTAGTGTTCGTTGTCTTGAAGATATTGACTTGTTTAATGCTGGAAAAGGTTCCGTATTTGGCAACGATGGCAAACACGAAATGGAAGCTTCTATTATGTGTGGCTCAACTTTAAATGCAGGTGCAGTTGCAGGTATTAGAAATGTTAAAAATCCAATTCAACTGGCTAGAATGATTAAAAAAAATACCGATTATGTTTATTTACATGGTTCAGAAGCAGAGAATTTTGCTAAAATAAATCATTTGCCTTTTGAAGATGATGAATATTTCTATACTAAAGAACGCTTCGAACAACTTCAAGCGGTAAAACATTCTGATAAAGTAATTTTAGACCATACCGATGTAGATTATAAATTCGGAACTGTGGGTGCAGTTGCCCTAGACCAACATGGAAACTTAGCAGCTGCAACTTCTACTGGCGGTCTTACCAATAAAAGATACGGACGACTTGGCGATAGCTCTGTTATTGGTGCTGGAACCTATGCCAATAACGAAACTTGTGCCATTTCTTGCACTGGCTATGGCGAATATTTTATTCGAACTGTGGTGGCTCACGATGTTTCTTGCCTGATGCAATACAAAGGCTTGTCGTTACAACAAGCAAGTGAAATTGTAATAAAAGATAAATTAGTGAAAATGGGTGGCGAAGGTGGTTTAATTGGCGTGGATGCCATAGGAAATATAGCACTTGTTTTCAATACCGAAGGTATGTATAGAGGATATACATCAAGTAAAAATACAGAATTAACAACAAAAATATATGGAGACTAAAGTTCAAAACAAAGCCTATTTTGCCAACGAAATTCATTTTGAAATATCTGACATTAAAAACAGAACCGAGCCTCGAAATATTTTGATGGCTTCGCCAGATTATTTTGATGTTATTGATGTTAAAAATGTGCACATGGCTGGCAATGCTGGTAAAATAGATAAAAAACTGGCTCATATTCAATGGAACGAACTTAAATCGGCTTTTAATCATGCTGTTAAAGAAAAAGTTTTAGATAATGTTTTGGTTATTGATGGTGCAAAAGATTGCGAAGATATGGTTTTTACTGCCAATCAATCTTTTCCTTGGATAGATGAAAATGGCAATAAAATTGTTGTAATTAGCAAAATGCGACATGATAGCCGTAAGCGTGAAGTTCCTTTTTTTGAAGCCTATTATCAAAATTTGGGATACAAAACATTGCATCTGAACCAAACGGAAATGTTTGAAGGCATGGGAGATTTGATTCCGCATATTGGTAAAAGATTATTGTATGGCGGATATGGACACCGAACCAATAAAGATGCTTACACCGAACTTTCTGCACTTTTGCAAGTACCAATTATTGCCCTTGAGTTGATAGACGAACGTTTTTATCACCTCGATACGTGTTATGTTTCACTCGGGAAAGATGCTGTAATGATATGCAAAGAGGCTTTTACTCCCGAGGGTTTGCAAGCGCTAGCAAAAATGTACAAAAGAGTGTATTATATTCCAATCGAGGAAGCAGTAGATTATTTTGCCCTTAACGCACATACTGTTTTTGATTTTGTATCAAACAAAAAAATAGCATTTATTCATAAAGGAACAAAAGTTACTTATGACATTTTAAAAAAAGAAGGCTTTGAAATCATCGAAATAGATACTTCAGAATATATGAAATCGGGTGGAAGTGTGTTTTGTATGAAAATGATGGTGTATTAGTAGTTGTTAGTTGTTAGTTGTTAGTTGTTAGATTTAGTTATTAGGTTTATATGAAAGATAATAATTTAAAGAACAAGAGTTTTCTATTTGCCATTCGTATTGTAAAACTTTTTCAATTTATGCAATCCGAAAAAAAAGA
>REAG01000383.1 GCA_004294265.1 Cytophagales bacterium
CCTGTGTTCGTAAACTCAAATTCATAACTCACGAATACTCCTTCATCAATATTACCAAAGTCGTGTGTTTCGTCTTTAAAATTCATAATACCTTGTGCAAAAGCAATATTTGCAACAACAAAAGCATATAAAAATGCTACTAATATTTTTTTCATAAGTTTTAAATTTATTTTTTATGTAACGTTTTTTTTGTCTTTTTATTTTGATTAATCAATATTTAACATTTTTGTTGTATTACTTTTTAGAATTTTTTTAAAAAATTTGTAATATTATCTTCTAAATTTTCTTTACCTTCTTGTAAATACCTCAAAAAAGCACTTCCAATAATTCCACCTGCGGCATATTGCGAAACAAGTGCGAGGTCTTCTTTGTTTTTGATACCAAAATATCCAAACTCATCCGTTTCTCCATAGCTGAAACCTGGTTTTACACCACCTCCAGCCATCCAAACGGTAAACGCATTGGGATTATGATCTCTTCCTTTGCCATCGGGTGGTGCTCCTGGTCGAGATTCTTTCATCGGTGTTCTGCCAAATTCTCCTCCCCATACTACTAGTGTATCTTCCAAAAGCCCTCTTTGTTTTAAATCTTTTAATAAAGCTGCAATAGGTTTATCGGTTTCTTTACAGCGCAATTTTATTCCGTCTTCACAATCATTGGCTTTGCTTTCGCCATGATGATCCCAACCCCAATGAAAAAGCTGCACATATCTAACACCTTTTTCTACCAATCTTCGAGCTAAAAGGCAATTATTAGCAAAAGAAGATTTTCCTGGTTCTGTACCATACATTTCATGAATGTAGGCTGGCTCATCGTTAATATTCATGGTTTCGGGTACTGAAACTTGCATCTTGTAAGCCATTTCATATTGGGCAATTCGAGACTGTATTTCTGGGTCATTTACTTTATCGTAATGCACCTGATTAACATCATTAATCGCGTCTATCAGCTCTCCTTTCAAAGTTCTATCTTGTGCATGTGGATCAGAAACAAACAAAACGGGGTCGCCTTCGCTTCGGCATTGTATTCCTTGATAAACAGTTGGTAAAAAACCACTTCCCCATAAGCTTTTACCCCCATCGGGAGTTTTCCCTCCAGAAGCTAATACAATAAATCCTGGTAGATTTTCATTCTCGGTTCCCAAACCATAAGTAACCCAAGAACCTATTCCGGGTCTACCTAATCTAGGCGAACCAGTATGCATAAATAACTGTGCAGGTGCATGATTAAACTCGGTTGTATGCATAGATTTGATAAAACACAAATCATCTACCATTTCTGACAAATAAGGTAAATGATTGGAAACAGTTGCTCCCGACTGTCCATATTGCTTAAAATTAGCTTGCGGACCTAGCATTTTGGGAGTGCCTTTTATAAAAGCGAATCGTTGTCCTTCCAAAAACGACTGCGGACAATCTTGCCCATCTAATTTGTGCAAAAGTGGCTTGTAATCAAACGTTTCCAGTTGGGATGGGGCTCCTGCCATATGTAAGTAAATAACTCTTTTGGCTCGTGGTGCAAAATGAGGATTTTTTAACCCAAGTGGGTTTAGACTATTGGTGGTTGTGCCATTTTTATCAAATAAACTGCCACATCCGCCTAATAATGAACCCAATGCAATGCCTCCAATGCCTGTCGAAACATTGTAAAGGAAATTTCTACGGGTTATTTCTCTAAGATTTTCTTGGTATGTGTTCATGTGTTAATGTGTTAATGTGTTAATGTGTTAATGTGTTAATGTGTTAATGTGTTAATATTTCATTTTCCTTATATCTAATAATGTATAATTTGTACTAATATTTATAGAAATCATTCCTTTTTTGCGTTTTAGTATTTAATGAGACCTAATGTCAAATTTTTTGTTTTATCTAATTGAAGATGGATTAATTTTAACTCTTCATAAGAAGCATATTCAATATCTTCTAATAAATACAACATACTTTTTACTTCAGATGCCGAACTTTGCGAGAAATCCAAAAATCTGATGAATTCTTTATGATGATACCTTCCAAATCCTTCAGCTATATTATTCATAATAGAAATAGCCGCTCTTGTCAATTGGTTTCTAGTTCCGAAATCCTTTTCTAATTTTGTGTTTTGAGCTAATTTAAAAATCATTTTTGATAAAATCCTTGCCTCTTTCCAACAATTCAAATCTTCAAACCTTTCTATTTTCATTGAAAGAATAATTTAACAAAACAACAACATTAACACACCAACACTCGAACACTTTAAAACTTTAACACT
>REAG01000069.1 GCA_004294265.1 Cytophagales bacterium
ATCATTGAAAGTTATTTTAAAAATTTTAATTTGAAAATAAAGATACTTTTAAGTGAATTTTAAGAAGAAAAAATGAATTTTAAAGGGAAGCCTAATTATAAGGGATTCCTACAAACTTAAATTCTGACAAAACCCTCTCACTTTAAGAGGTAATTTCTTTAGTTTATATCAATCACTGCTACTTTAGTAGGGAAGCCTAAGATAATATTTTTAAAAATCCGTAACTTAACGACATAATTTTGGAAAGGTTTGACTGATGCTTTTAAAAAACAATATTAAGTTTTTTAATTTTAAATTTACTTTTTAAATAATTGTCTTAAAATTTACTTAAATTTGTGTTTTTACAAATCAGAATTCTAAAATAGAATTCTAAATACATTCAAAAGAAATCTTATTTTGTTATTCGAAAATTTAAAATTAATTGAGCCAATCTTACAAGCATTGAAAGAAACAGGCTATACTCAACCAACTCCAATACAAGAACAAGCTATTCCAATTATTTTAAATGGAAAAGATATTTTGGGTTGTGCTCAAACAGGAACAGGAAAAACAGCAGCTTTTGCTATTCCTATCATTCAAATATTAGCACCACAAATAAGAAGTAAAGCTATCAAAGCACTAATTCTTACACCAACTAGAGAACTTGCCATTCAAATTCAAGAAAATCTAGAAACCTATTCAAAGTTTACAAATTTACGCCATGTAGTTGTTTTTGGAGGCGTTTCGCAAGTGCCACAAGTTGAAAAAATTAAAAAAGGGGTGGATATTATTGTAGCAACGCCAGGCCGTTTGCTTGATTTAATGATCCAAAATTGGATAAAATTAAATGAACTTCAAATCTTAGTTTTGGACGAGGCAGACCGTATGTTAGATATGGGCTTTGTGCAAGATGTTAAAAGAATTATTACTAAAATTCCTGAAAAAAGACAGACTTTGTTTTTTTCTGCCACTATGCCAAAAGAAATTATGGCGTTGGCAAATTCTATTTTAAAAAATCCCGAAAAGGTAGAGGTTGCACCTATTTCTTCAACTGCCGAAAAGGTAGAACAAATCGTTTTTTGTGTTGAAACTGCAAATAAAAGACCATTATTGGCTCATTTACTGAAAGAAAAAAAGATTCCTAGCGTTTTGGTTTTTACTAGAACCAAGCATGGAGCCGATAAAGTTGTGAAAGATTTATTGAAAATCGGAGTTACTGCCGAAGCCATTCATGGTAATAAATCACAAAATGCAAGACAAAGAGCTTTGAATAATTTTAAAGATGGAGAAACCAGAGTTTTGGTAGCTACTGACATTGCAGCACGAGGCATAGATATTGATAATTTAAGCACTGTTATTAACTACGAAATTCCAAATATACCTGAAACTTATGTGCATCGAATTGGGCGAACTGGAAGGGCAGGTGCAAGCGGAATTGCCTATACTTTTTGTGATGCCGAAGAGCAAAGTTATTTAAAAGATATAGAAAAGCTCATAGGTAAATCAGTTCCAAAAGGTAATATTAATCCATTTACAGTTACTTTTACTGGTCCGATTCCTCCAAAACCTGTGCAATTTAATAAAGGTGCTAGAAGTCGCCCCAAAGGAAGTACTGGACCAAGAAAAGATGTAAAAAAAACTACTCCAAGGCGATATTAGGTTTTAAATTTTATTTGCTTTAAAATCCAAAGCCACCATTCTTACTATTCAAAGAACAAAAAAGGGTATATGAAACAAGTTCATATATCCTTTTTTATCTATATGATAAATAGACACTTACGGAATATTTTACCAACTATTTTTGATCATCATATCACTTTTAAAATATAATTGCCTCACTAAATTCTAAGATATTATTCCTTCAATTAAAGAAAAAATTTCATATATATATGTTAAAAATCTTAATAAATTTGACAACATAGAAAAGGCTTCAAACAGAAGTGTAAAACCACTCCCTTGTCGTGCCCAAGGTACTTGTACTTGTACTTGTTCTACTTTTCCTGATAAATTCAAAACTCGTGGAATATTGCATTTTATATAACACTCATGATAAAAAAATTAAGATGTTTCCATGTTTGTTATAAGTGTTCATAAACTGAACTTTGGGTTGATTCATGTTTTTGAAAATAGCCTTTCTTATAACTAGGCTTCCCTTTAAAATTCATTTTTTCTTCTTAAAATTCACTTAAAAGTATCTTTATTTTCAAATTAAAATTTTTAAAATAACTTTCAATGATTTCAA